>NZ_CABVDF010000089.1:0-10308 GCF_902497045.1 uncultured Blautia sp.
GAAGCACTTCTTCATTTACAAACAGATACAATTTATCCTCTGTTACGATCACGTAGGAAAGCACTACCGGATTATAAGCAATATCATTTCCCCTGATATTTAACAGCCATGCAATATCATCCAGCGATGTCAGAACATACATATCTGTATGCTCCTTCTTCATTTCTGCACGAAGCTCTTTTAATTTTTCTTCTGCTGTCTTTCCTGCATATTTCTCATGTAATGCCCATGCCGGCTCCATGGACAGTGCCGGACGGTCTTCCCAGATCTCATTGATAAGATCATCACTGCAAAGGATCCTTGCATTTTTTTCTTTCAGGCGCTTTTCCAGATCAATACCGGTCAATGCATTGACTACTCTTCCGTCAAAGCCCAGACAGCCATTTTCCGGCACTTCTGCTTCCAGATATCCGGCTACAGAAGGCACGCCTTCCTGTCCCATTTTCATCATCTTTACAGAAGTTCCCTGAAGCTGTACTGCCGCCTGGACAAAATATCTTCCATCTACCCACAGGCATGCTTCCTTCATGGTCACTACTGCAATTCCCGCAGAACCGGTAAAACCGGTCAGGAACTGTCTGCATTTAAAATGATCTCCCACATATTCGGACTCATGAAAATCAGCAGTAGGCACCATATAGGCATCCATGCCACGTTCCTTCATCTTTGTTCTGAGCAATTCTAATTTCTGATCCACGGTCATTTTCTCCGCTGATCCGCCATTTACTGTATTCATTTTCCTTCTCCTCCTGTACTCACACATGGCTGCATATTTTCATCTATATCCATCCAAAATGTCTGCATGCCTTCCAGACTCCATCCTGGGCAATATCATCTGTCACATAATCGGCCGTATCTTTCAGCTTCTGGACTGAATTTCCCATAGCGATCCCGGTTCCGGCTGCCTGAACGATCTCATAATCATTCATGCTGTCTCCAAATGCCACCGTCTGGCTTATATCCATTCCATAGTATTCACATAAACGTACCAGTCCATTTGCCTTGGATGCCTGTACTTCTATGATGTCCGCCCCTAACCGACTGGAAAATAATGGAAATTTAAGTTCCGGAAAATGTGCCTCCATATCAGACACCGGATCCGCTTCTCCAATATAAGCTAACGTGCGTACCGGCAGTTCCAGCATTTTCCAGGGATCCTGAAAATTACGCATGCTCTCTCCCCAGCGGATCTTGTCGATCCGTTCTACCTCTGCCGGATTCACAAAGTAATCCTTATCATCGATCGTCAGCCCCACGGCAATTTCCCTTTCTTCCCCATAGGAAAGCAGGCGTTTTAAAAGCTCTTTATCCATAAAATGCTCATATAACAATTCATCCCCGGCAACCACACGGGTTCCATTCATATGGATTACTGCATCTGGCCGTATCTGTTGTTTGTAGCCCACACTGACCATTCCATCCATATTTCTGCCGCTGGCGATGACAATAATACTGTCTTTTCGCAGCATCTCCACCGCTTCTATGGCACTGTCCGGTATCTTCCATGTAGCCTGATCTAAAAGTGTCATATCCAGATCAAAACTTACGATCCTTTTCTTATCTGTTTTGCTGCCTGTCGTTTTATTGATCATCTGAAAAACTCCTCATTGCGGTATACATTAAAAAAACAAAATCGGGGCTTTTCAAACAGCCTCTTTTCTGTTATACTATAATAGTTATGAACATCGGAGTATGGCGTAGCTTGGTAGCGCGCTCGGCTGGGGGCCGAGAGGTCGCAGGTTCAAATCCTGTTGCCCCGATTTTTCCTTTAAAATCAAGGGTTCCGAGACATTGTGCAAACATATGTTTTGATTACTCTTGATTATTTTTTCTTTTACTCTGTATCTATTGCTGCTTCGCTGCTTTTTACGATTGGAATTATATTTTCAACAAAATGGTTATGAGAATATCCATCATAACGTTTTTTACGATTATAAAATGTAAGTGAAGCACTTCTAGTCTCCATATCAAGTGTCGCTTCCCCATAAGCGATATCCTGAGGTCTGACTCCATATTGAGGGCTTCCCACGTTTATGATATTCACATTGGGGGTATTTGCTTCTGCTTTTTCCAAATAATAACGGAGGATCTGTTTTTCATATATTTGGTAATTACCCAGTGGAATTCCTTTAACAGTTGCGGAAAGAACTGCATTCCCGTTTCCATCTCTTGTATATCCTCCTGGTGTATACACCACAGTCTCTTCATACCTCCTCTGCATGCCATAACTGTCACTCCCTGTTATCACAAAAGAAAAAGTAGGATTTCCATGTGCCCAGATAATCTCCTCTTCTTTAATCTTTTTTATCACTGTGATCTGACCAAGCGGAAGTTGTTCCGGTTCATTTAATGCTTCTAATTCCAAAATCTGACCATTTCTTTCAAGGACGATTTCCTTTTCCCAGTTTCCATGATATCCATCCGGCGCTTTCATCTCTTTTATTAAAAATCTGCCTTTGTTATCCTCTGTGATCTCCAGATCCGAGCAAATATAAAGATTTCTGTCTCTATGAAAAATAAAATCCTGTCGTTCTGCTGTTTCTGCATAGGCTTCTTTTGCTTCACTCCATGCATATGCTTTGAATTCTGCTCCTGAAAGAACTTTTCCTGTTACAGAATCCTTTTTTCTGATATAAACAGATCCATATTTTCCTGGTATGGGATCATTCCTTACATAAAACTGCAGCTGCACATTTGAATCAGAAAGTCTTATTTCCTGACTCCAGCTTCCCTGATAACCTTCAGGATTTTTTGTTTCTAAGATTTTATATTTTCCAAGATTATCATCTGTAATCTGCAATTTTTCACTTCGATATACTTTTGAGTCAGCATCATATTCCAGAATTTTACCTTCTGAACGATAGCTGTATGTGGTCTGATCCCATTCATAAATCTGAAATTCCGCCCCCTGCAAAAAACTTCCCGTCACAGAATCAAGCTTTCGTATTTCTACTTTTTGCTCCTTTACCGGAGTATTCTCTACGCGATAAAAGAAACTGCGGTTTGTCCCGTTTTCTGTTAATACAAACTCCTGGCTCCAGCTTCCGGTATATCCAGCAGGATTCTTTGTTTCTATAATCTTATATTTACCCTGGTTATTTTCACTGTAAATCAGACCATCGGCCATATATCTTCTCTGATCTGCCTGATAAGTCAGCCGGCGCCCGTTTTCATATCTTCCAGATGTTTTATTCCACGTAAAAAGTGTGAATTCCGCATCTGACAAATGAATATCCGTTCCCTCAGCTACTTTCTCTACCGATACCGAACCTTGTATATCAGGGTCATTTGTCACATAAACAGGTGTTGTTTTTCCTGCGGAAACTGTACAGGGTACAGTTTCTGATGATATCAGATATCCTGGAGCTGCTGTTTTTTCTTTAATATAATAGTTTCCCGGTATTAGGTCATTGAAAATGATCTGTCCGTTTTCATTGGTCGTTTCTTCAGCAACTACCGTATCTTTTTTGTTCATCAGTATTCCACCACTGTACAAATCCTGCGCTGCATATAAAGAATATACTGCACCTTTTACCGGATGTCCTGTCTGCGAACAGGTCTTTTTCAAAGCAATCGTTCCCATTGGCTGAAAAACAAGATTTAATTTCAGAAGTCCTCTGTCCCCCTGATACACGCAGGCACCAAAATCCTGGATATCCATTCCAGTCTGTACAGATCCGTCTACCAGAATATATTTAACCGGACGAAGCAGCATTTTCCAGGAAAAATATTTGACACCTGAAACCTTTTTGGGATAAACCACACGAAAACAATATCCGTTTTTTAACTGCACACTGTTTCCCTTTTTTAAAACAGCAGGTCTTTCCGGATTCTTTTTTGCCTCTGCTTCACTGGTCCAATATACCAGCTGCCATACATCACTGTTTCCTCTCCAGACAGTCATTCCATTTCCTGTTTTCCCCTGATCAACAACCGAACATAAGGGAGAAATCTGAAACCCTTTTTCAAACTCTGTCTCCAGCCAGCTAAAGCCGGAAGACGGTCTGCTTCTATAAAGGATCATATTGATATTTAGTGGATTTGCAGTTACCATATTTCCGCTTTTATCCATAGCCCGGATCTTCACTGCACTTCTATTAGGAATTGTCTGACCTTTGATCTTATTTATAAAACGCACCAGACCTACATGCTCAATCTGAGACTGTGTAGCTCCATTTACATCATTAGCATATACCTTGGATAATGCCTGATGTGTAAATACATATCTGTTCTGCCATTTTGACCAGTTTACATGTGAACAGCTTGGATCGTAATCATCACAGATGTCACCAGGTCCTCCATAACCAAAATACAGTATTTTCTTTATGGTTGAATTGGAAAAAAAACGAACGGCCTCCGGTTTCAGATCAATACCCGCGTCCCCAGTATTGTCGATTCCCATCTTTGATGCCTTTAAACAATACAAAGGAGCTCTTTTTATATTTCCATCAGAATCCACATATTCTATGTACCTTACTCTGGCATGTATAGCAGAACTGGATGTCCAGACCTCATCACAATTTGCGATTACCGATGTAGAGATCAGACGATAACGTCCTGGCTTCAGCGGAGCTGCAGATGCTTTTCCCTCCGTATATCCTGCAGATTCCAGTTCTTCTTCTCCAATAGCTGAAAGAGAAGCCGGAGCAAATCCTATCACCCGTCCTTCTTCAATCTCTTCAATCACCTGTTCCTCCTCAGTAGTTTCTCCTGACAGAAACTGTGCATTGTCCTCAGTCAAAAAAGTACCGGTAAATTCTTCCATGATTTCCGTTTCTTCCTGATCGTCTATGATATCTGATATCTCATTATCCGGAATATCCTGCGGCAGAGAAGAATCCTCTTGAGAGCCCGTCTCATTTTCTGTATCAGGAGCATCCTCCTGATCTATATTTCCATCTTCATCTACAAAGATATCCTCTCCAAAAATATCTTCCGCATCATTATTTGCAAAGTTTTCTGTACTGTCTTCCAGAGTCTGTCTTTCCATTTGTTCCGCTCCAGGCGCTGAAAGCCCCAGCACTGCTGCAAGCAGCAGGCTGACTATTGCTTTTTTCACTCCTTCCGCCCTCCTTTCCTCAATATCAGACATGCCAAACCAATAAGGGCTGACATTCCGGAACAGAAGAAAACAAGAACTGTCGTTTCCGGATCAAGACCATCTGATGTTTTCACCGGTGATCTTCTTCCGGCAGGCCTCTCAGGTTCATATTCTCCTGTCTGCGGAGTTCTTTCCGGTGCCTCCGGTTCCTCTTCATTTACAGTGAAGATCCATTGAACATCTGCCTTTCTCAAAGCATAGGAATTGTCCCATTCAGCCGGTACATCAAGTATAAATTTCATCTTTCCATTCTGTCCCGGCTGAAAGATTCCAAGAGAATGCTCTTTTTCCATTCCGGGAGAGTCCAACGTTCCCTTGTACAGTTTTTTATCATTCATAAAAATCGCAAGCCGGATTCCTTTCAGCAGTTCCAGTTGACTGCTGTCCTGCCCTTTCACATCCGTATGAAAAAACAATTCTGCCTCTTTCTCTGTTGTGTTCGAAACATCCACCACATCTTCAAAATGGTCTCCAGGCATGGCGGTTCCAAGATTAACAAAAAAATCTCCAGGAACAGAAACAAGTTTATGCGCCTTTCCGTTGAATTCCACAGAAAGATCCATCTTCTCGCCTCTGCATGATGCGGCACCGTCTTCTTCATGCACACAAAGCTGTATTTTCTGGTTTCCCCACGGAGACATTCCGGAAAAATCCGGAACAAAGTTTGCCGCCTGGATTGCTTCTGCCTGTATTATAATTCCTAACTTCTGGTCTGAATGTTCTTTTCCCCACCCAGCCGGCACCGTCACTTTCTGGAACAGATCAGCAGACTCTTTTCTTTTTAGTATCCTGGTGAAATAATAGTATTCCCCGCGTTTTACCCAGTCCTCAGACATTCCTGCAAGCATTTCATCCTGGAATCCATCTACATGATCCCGGTCGTTTTTATAAGTGATCCTGGCTCTTACCCAGCAAGGCTTTGCCAAATTTGTGATACGCGGTATTTTAGAAATCGTTTCTCCGGGAATTACTGTTTTCGGATTCGTATATAAAACCTCTGTACTTCCCTTTTTCTGGTATTCTTTCAATCTAATATTCACATCACCAAGAGCGATATGATTTGTCACTGTCAGGCTGTCCGAAAAATACCCATACGCACCTGTCAATCCCATAAATACCATTGCTGCCGCAGCTGCTGCAAATTTTGCCAGCTTCTTCATCCGCCTCACACTCCTTTCAAATCTGCTCCTGATAATATTTCCAGGCACTCAGATAATCAGAAAATCCTTCAGCCTGTACAGACTCTTCATAAACCTGAATTCTGAATTCCGATAGCTGATCCAGATATGTTTTATCCATTCTGGAAAAATCAATATAAAAGCCTGTAAACAGCGGTGTTGTGGATTGTCCTTCTTTCAGAGGATAACGATAATAATAATATCCGTCTTCTTTCAAGATCCAGTTAACGCGATCCAAATTCTTCAAAACAACGGCTTTGCCAATATCATGATTGGAATAACCAAGGGAAAGTCTCACATAGCAGTCCACGTTAAATCCATCCTCACCTGGAGAATAATTAGAAACCCACACTTTTTTTGTAAACTCCGGGTTTCTTTCCACTGGTGTGGGCGTCGGATCCGGAAATTCTTCTTCTATTTCTGTCGTGTTGTTTCCGGCTGCCACAATATTATCTTTGCTGTCAAAAGAAGTCAGATATGCTGCAGTTCCTCCAATTCCCGCTAAAACTATTATTAAAGCGGCCAGGCATACGATTGCGTTCCTTCTGTTTTTCATTTCGTGTCCCCTTTTTTCTTATCTGGATATTGGTCATTCTGTCACCTGGCCTTCCTGCCCTCTATTCTGATTTACATATTTTTCGTACGCCGCTTTTGCCTGTTCCGGAATTGTTCCCTTATCTCCTCCCGTATATGAAGTCTGAATCGCATATGCTCTAACCGGCATATCCAGCTGCTGTGTATCCAGCTGACCTTCAATAATATTCAAAAATTTAATAGTATCAAAAAGAGACTCCGTCGTTTCTTCTGGTTTCAGAATATTGTTGTATGAATAAACATATACAACATTATCTGTTTTTCTCTTCGTTTCCAGCTTAGTCCAGCTGTTCTTTGCTGAGAAAGAAAACAGTTCCTGTACTTTTTGTTCCAGACGGTTTCCTTCCTGATCTGCAGCAATCACATCCGCCATAGGAACGGTTACTTCCAGATATACAAAGGCATCATTTACACCTGTATTTTTAATTTGAGGATCTTTCTGAATATCCTTTCCCGGCTCTATTTTCGTATGCTCCTCCGGCTTCCAGCCCGGCTCCTCTAATTGGATATCTACCTTTCCTACCGTGAACTGGTTCACCGTTTTATCATAATCTGTTAAATACGCAGATATCCCTCCAATTGTTGCGAGACAGATTGCTCCTGCTAAAATGACTGCTTTTTTCCTATTTGATTTTATTTTTTTCATATTTTTTTCACGCAGTTGTTCCTGCGTTCTCCTTTCCAATGAATACCAATTAAAATAAGTTCCTGGATAAGCATAAGTGCAAGCAGACAAAATACTGACTTCTGCCGAAGAAACACAGCCACATATCCTAAAAAAGGAATATCCAAAACAACGGTACCGGTAATCTGTTCCGGTTTTACCATAACAGGATCTTTTCTGTCATTTGCGTCCCCTTTTGTTATGTATCTGTAATTTCTTTTTCCTATCACTCTGTGCGTAATATTCATATCACCAATCTGATAAGTAATGATATCTCCTGTATCCGGTTTTCGTTTCTTTGTGTCAGAAATCACAATTCCACCGGTTTTCAAAGCAGGTTCCATAGAACCTGACAAAACCACATTTACAGAAAATCTCCTTGTCAAAGCAAAAAGCAAAAATGCTGTCAGCGCCATTACTATCAGTATTATTTTTGAATGATACCTGCCTTTTTTCATTTATCCATCCTCTTTCAAATATTGATTATTTGCTTTTTTCCGGCGGGGCTCTCCCCCGCATACAATTTCTCATAGATCACGCTCGCTTTCCCTCATAACAGGATATAACAGAATTGAATAATTGAATTTACTTTTGATTGATAACTTTTAAGATAAAAAGAAGAGTATCTTTACTCTAAAGACTCGCTGTCAGAGGATAGAAAGCGGCGTATCCTTTTATATAAGACCAAAGAAGTCAGACTTCTTTAACCTCCCAAAAAACAGCATAGCTTATATATCCAGATAATCATTGTTGATGTCTGAACGACTTTCTTACTTTTTTATTTATATGGAAAATTCCCCGATATGCCTTCTGAAGAAGGTGGCTGCAGGTGGATATACCTGCTTGTTAAGATGATTTAATTCTAGTTCGAAAACACATAAAAGTCAACGAATTTCGTTCGTCAAATTATACCCTCAGAATACGACAAAAAAGGCTGACAGTCTGTTTTAGACTGACAGCCGTACTTTTACTTATTCAGTTCTTTTCATTTATATAATTTACAAGTCCGCCGGCCTGGATGATCTTCTGCATAAATTCCGGAAAAGCCTGACCTTTATATTCTGTTCCTCTGGTACGATCATAGATCATACCTGAATCAAAATCCACTTCGATCTCATCCCCAGCCTGAATTCCTTTGCTGGCCTCAGGGCATTCGATGATAGGAAGCCCGATATTGATCGCATTTCTGTAAAAAATCCTTGCAAAAGTTTCCGCGATGACACAGCTTACTCCTGCTGCTTTTATGGCAATAGGAGCATGTTCTCTGGACGAACCGCATCCAAAATTTTTGTCCGCTACAATAATATCACCTTTTTTTACATTTTTCACAAAGTCTTTGTCAATATCTTCCATACAATGAGTCGCCAGTTCTGCCGGATCTGAGGAATTCAGATAACGGGCAGGAATGATCACATCTGTATCTACATTGTCTCCATATTTAAACACACTGCCTTTTGCCTGCATCTTTTTTCCTCCTTATAATCCCAGCTCTTCCGGCGCAGAAATCCTGCCTGTTACCGCACTGGCAGCAGCCACTGCAGGGCTTGCCAGATAAACTTCTGAATCTACATGTCCCATACGCCCTACGAAATTTCTGTTCGTTGTTGAAATACATCTTTCTCCTGCTGCAAGAATACCCATATAACCGCCCAGACAAGGTCCACATGTAGGAGTGCTGATAACCGCTCCTGCCTCAATAAAAATTTTAAGAAGCCCCTCCTCCATAGCCTGAAGATAAATTTTCTGAGTAGCCGGGATCACAATACAGCGAACACCTTTTCTCACTTTATTCCCTTTCAGTATCTCTGCTGCTGTCCTAAGATCGTCAATTCTTCCATTTGTACAAGAACCTATCACAACCTGATCGATCATCACATCTTCATTGATTTCTGAAATTGTCTTTGTATTTTCCGGAAGATGAGGAAACGCAATGGTTGGCTCTAAAGTACTGAGATCAATTGTATATTCCTCATCATAGACTGCATCTTCATCTGCCTCATAAACCTTATAAGGCCGTCTGGAATGTGCCTTCATATACGCTTCCGTCTGCTCATCTACCGGGAAGATTCCATTTTTTCCACCGGCTTCAATGGCCATATTGGCAATAGTAAAACGGTCATCCATAGAAAGATATCTGATTCCGTCCCCTACAAATTCCATCGATTTATAAAGTGCTCCGTCCACGCCGATCATTCCTATGATATGCAGGATCACATCTTTGCCGCTGACCCATTTTTTTGGTCTTCCGGTAATATGAAATCTGATAGCTGCCGGAACCTTAAACCAGGCTTTTCCTGTTACCATTCCCGCTGCCATATCTGTACTTCCTACTCCAGTGGAAAAAGCTCCAAGAGCTCCATAGGTACAGGTATGCGAATCTGCACCAATGATCACATCGCCTGCCACTGTCAGACCTTTTTCAGGCAGCAGCGCATGTTCAATTCCCATTTCTCCCACATCAAAATAATTTGTGATATCATGATGGCATGCAAATTCACGTACACACTTACAGTGCTCTGCTGATTTAATATCCTTATTAGGTATAAAATGATCCATTACAAGAGCGATCTTTTCTCTATCGAATACAGAGTTCACTTTCATTTTATCCATTTCATGGATTGCCACCGGAGATGTAATATCATTTCCAAGGACCAGATCCAGATCTGCCTCGATTAGCTGACCTGCTTCCACATGATCTAAACCGGCATGTGCCGCCAGAATTTTCTGTGTCATTGTCATTCCCATGGTTTTTTCCTCCGAATATATTTTTA
>NZ_CABVDF010000090.1:0-10261 GCF_902497045.1 uncultured Blautia sp.
CCTCTCTTTTCCATATAACATACCTCTCTAAGAAAAAAGACACGGCTGAAACCGTATCTTTTTTGTAACCATATTATTTTATGATACTCTTCCATTTTCCATTTTATACACCACATCTGCCACATTCATGGTGGATTTTCTATGAGAAACCAGAACGACCGTCTTCTGATCTGCCTCTTCTTTCAAGGATTTCAAAATGATACCCTCATTCAGGGAATCCAGATTGGAGGTTGGCTCATCCATCAGGATAAACGGCGCATCATGGAGAAAAGCCCGGGCAATCCCTATTCTCTGTTTTTCACCACCGGAAAGAGTATCTCCCAGTTCTCCAACCTCTGTATCATAACCATTAGGAAGACTCATGATAAAGTCATGAACAGATGCTTTTTTTGCTACTTCCATAATCTCTTCTCTGGAGGCCCCCTGCTTTGCCACTGCAATATTTTCTGCTATGGAATCATGAAACAGATGAGTTTCCTGGGTCACATAACTTTCTGTATCACGAAGCCGGCTGGTAGGAATATTTCTTACATCTTTTCCATTTACAAGTATTTTTCCGGAATCCACATCCCAGAACCGCATGAGAAGCTTTAGTAAAGTAGATTTCCCGCTTCCACTGACACCATGAATTCCCACGATCTTTCCTGGCATGATCTTAATAGAGTAATCGTTCAGAATGCTTTCGTCCTCATAAGAGAATGACACATGGGAAGCCTCTGCACCAGAAAAATCATTTCGTCCGGCTGCTGCCAGAGCGTTCTCTCTGTCTGATGTCTGAAAATCACCTTCTTCCTCTGAGATTTCCTGTACCAGCGGCACTTCCTCAAGCAATGATAATACTCTCTCTCCACTTGCCAGTGTCTGATTCAGATTATTTGACAGACTGGACAATGCAACTACCGGACCGAAGGAGCCCATCATGGCTATGGTGCAAAGAATCACCCCATCAAACCCGATTTCCTGTTTCCCATACAAGTATAAAGTAAAAAACAGCATTCCAAAAGATGCCAGAAGGATTGTCAGATTTGTCACCGATCTCTGACCGCCTTCCATACGGCTTAGCTTTTTCTGCATTTCTGCAAGCTCCAGCGATTTTTCTTCCATCTGTTTTTCCCTTTTTTCGCCCTGACCGTACTGGATCGTCTCATCAAGTCCACGAAGGGAATCCAGTACAAAGCTGTTCAGCTCTCCAAATTTTGACCGGAATTCCATTCCGCTGCTGCTTCCCCGGCGTCCATTCCATAAAGGAATCACAGCACCGACGATCACATACGCACAAAAAGCAAAAATACCGGTTTTCCATTGATAACTCCCCATAAAGATCACCATTGTCAAAGATGTCAGAACTGCAATGGCAATAGGCGATATGGTATGTGCATAAAAAACTTCCAAAAGTTCGATGTCTGTAGTGATGATCGAGATCAGATTTCCCTTATCCCGGCCCTCAAGCTTTGCCGGACAAAGCTTCCGAAGAGCTGCAAAAACCTTATGTCGGATGATTGCCAGAAGCTTAAACGCAATAAAGTGGTTGCAGTACTGCTCTGCATAATGCAGAACTCCCCGGCAAACTGCCAGAACTGCCATCAGGATAAATATATTTTCTGCTGTCAAACCGTAAAGTACACTTCCCCCTATACCGGAAGAAAAGTTAAAATTCATCCCTTTCAGAAGAGTCTGTCCTGCCAGTATGGTCAAAAAAATTGCACACAAATAGCCCGCTGTCCCAAGAAGGATTGCCAGCAGCATAATATGAAGAAGAGGCTTCACAAGACCGATCAGGCTTCCCATGATCTTCAGCGCGCTTCTGCGTGTTGTCAAAAGATCCGGTTGTCCGGATGTCTTATTTTTATTCCCTGCTGTCATCTTTCATCCTCCCTTCTCTGTCAGGATTACAATAATTTTCCAGATCCATCTGGCTTTTATAAAGCTTTGCATAATCTCCATCAAGCTCCAGCAGCTGATGATGGTCTCCCTGTTCACGTATCATTCCATCTTTCATCATATAAATGCAGTCGGACTCCACTACATTTGCAAGCCTGTGAGAAATCAAAAGAACCGTTTTGGTTCTGGCAAGCCCGCGGATCACATCCATAATAAGCTCTTCACTTTCTACATCGATGTTGCTGGCAGCCTCATCAAAAATATAAACCGGTGAATCATGAAGCAGTGCTCTGGCAAGAGCAAGTCTCTGGCACTGGCCTCCGGAAAGATTTTCCGCACGTTCCAGAAGCTCTGTCTGAAGTCCCTTCTGTGTATCCAGAAATCCCATAAGATTGACCCTGGAAAGAACTTCTCTCATTTCAGTCTCTGAAGCATCCGGCTTTGCCATACGGAGATTTTCTTCCACCGTTCCTTTAAAAAGATAGCTGTTATGACGAACTAATGTAATATTTTTCATAAGCAAAGACTCTGAAATCTCCGAAATATCTATTCTATTAATCGCAACAGAACCTGTAAATCCCTTGTTTTTTCCTGCCAGAATTCCTGCAATGGTGCTTTTTCCACATCCCGATTCTCCCACAAGGGAAATAAAGGATCCGGCTGGCATATAAAGATCAATTCCTCCAAGGATTTCTCTCTCTTTTTCATAAGAAAAATGTACATCCTGAAGCCGAATCTCTATTTGATCCTTATCCAGTTCCCGGCTGCCCTGTTCCGGTTCCGGCAGATCCAGTATGGCAAAAATTTTATCGCTTGCTGCCATTCCGTTCATGGCAATATGAAAAAAGGACCCCAGAAGCCGCAGCGGAATAAAAAATTCCGATGCCAGTAAGATTATTGTCAGGGCCCCTGCAAAGTTCAGCTGCCCTTTAAGAAATTCTGATGCCGCCACGATCATTCCTGCAGCCGCACCGCCATAGGCCACAATATCCATTACACTTGTAGAATTCAGCTGCATAGTCAGAACCTTCATGGTAATCTGACGAAATCTCTGGGCTTCCTGATCCATTTCCTGTGCTTTCTTTTCATCTGCCCGATAGATTTTCAGAGTCGTCAGCCCCTGAAGATTTTCCAGAAAAGAATCTCCCAGTCCTGTGTAAATACTCCAATATCTGTTTAAAAGTTTTTTTGCCAGCTTCTGTACTGCAACAATAGAAACCGGTATCAACGGCACGCAGATCAGAAGCACCAGACTTGCCCGGAAGCTTACCCGCATCAGCACCAGAAACAAAGTTACAGGTGCCAGAAGGCTGTAAAAAAGCTGAGGCAGGTATTTTCCAAAATAAATTTCCAGTTGTTCCACGCCTTCTGTACAGACCTGCATGACTTCCGAAGTAGAAACCTTTTCGGAATAAGAAGCTCCAAGTCTTCTCATTTTTTCATATATTTTTTTTCGAAGAATCTGTTTTACCCCTACACTGGCCTGATAGGAAGCTCTGGCTGCCATTCTTTCACAGACAAAACGTGCTGCAACGCAGATTACCAGAATCAAAACAGTCTGCCCTGCATGGATTCCTCCATCCATACCGGAAAACGTTGCTGCCTGCGCCAGCATAGCTGTAATGGCAAATACAGCTCCAATCTGTGCCAGAAGTGAAATCCACTGCCAGAATATATTGTATATAATGTATTTTTTTGCGTGAGACAAAAGTCCCACCAGTCTTTTTTTTATCATTCTGCAAATTTTCTCCTGTTATTTTTCTGACCGACTACTGATCTGTGTTTGCAGGAATCGTGCGTATCCTGTAAAAAAAATAAAAAAGATGAAACACCCAGACAGCTGCCAGACAAATCCTTCCTGCAGGTACATCCTCCATTAAAAGAAATCCTATTCCCATAATCCCGGAAACCATTGCCACGATCCGGAGCTTTGTGTTCATAGTCATTGCCCGTTCCTGTACAAAGCTGTCCAGATGTTTTTTGTACAGCTTCGTCCCGACAAACCAGTCGTGAAGCTTTCGGGAACTTTTTGCAAAACAAAAAACAGCTGCCATATAAAAAGGCACTGTCGGCAAAAACGGAAGTATAATCCCCAGGGATCCCAGTCCCAGACATAAAAATCCAGGAACCATCCAGAATAATTTTGTTATTTTCTTCATTTCAAGAACCTTTCTGCAGCAAATTAATTCCTGTTTTGTAGGCTTCAGGAAGCTGCTGTGATATACTGTCTTTTCAATAGTATGTTTCAGCTAACTTATGGATAAGTATACTTCAACTAACTTGTATTTGTCAACCTCTTTTTGGAATTTCCTGAACAGCCGTTGCGAAAACTTATAATACTGATAATAAAACATGGGGCGGTTTCCATCACCGCCCCAGTCTGATCTGTATTCATCTTAAATATTCTGCCAGTACATACACTCTGTCTCTTGTGACAGCCGCTGCTTTTCCATTTTCTATTAATGTACGCATAGAAGTCTCTGCATTTGCCCCGGCTGCAGTTACCGCTGCTTCTTTTTCAGCAATCCAGTCTAATTCTTCATCTCTGAGCCGCTCCATATCCGCGGCTGGTAATCTTGTTTTAATTCTCTGCCACATAGAATTTAATTGGTCGTCCCAAACAAGAAAAAGTTCATTGGAAAGCTGTATCATCACTGTCAGATCCTGTTCTGTACCAAGACGGCTTTCCAGAACTGACGCACGGGCTGCCGTCTGTTTTAATTCTTCATCAATACCTGAAACAGACGCTTCAGTCACTTCTTTCTCTGTACTAAAAAAACCTTCCTGTGCCACTTCATTATAAATTCCCGGAAAAGCAAGCTGACCATTCTCATCTATGGTTCCCGGAAGTGTCCTGACCCAGTCCAAGTATCCCTGTGAAAGCTCTGCTGCAGGCGCCCCCTTCGTATAAAACAGAATATTTTCTGCGTGATCCATACCATACGGTTCACTATATATGATCCGCATTCCATCAGAAATTTCTGTTGTACCAGGTGCTTCTTCACACTGTATATATTCAATCTGTGCAATATAAGTATAATTGTTTACCGCTTCCAGATCCGTAAACTTTCCGGAAAAATCACTGACATACATGGTTCCATTAGGATATTCTTCCCCGGAATCTCCCATATCCGTATCATGATAATTTCCCTGAAAAGTTCCGTCTTCATTTACTTCCAGTTCAGTGGACCATGATCCAACTCCACTTGTAAAACAAAAATTATAATTTTCCAGATCCGCATAGGAAAGCTGCCCCTCTGCCAGTACAGTCCGTCCCATTCCAAAAGTCCCTATTATACAGAGAAGTATCATTCGTTTTGCTGTATTCTTTCTCATAGCCGTTCTCCTTAATATTTTCTTTTATTCCAACCTATACCATTGTATCCTTTACACAATCGCTACTTTTATAACATGATCTTCTCTGTTTTCAAAAAGCTTATATGCTTCTTCAATCTGTGCAAGAGGATATTTATGCGTAATAAGAGGCGTGGTATCGATTTTTCCCTCCTGGATCAGCCGGAGGATTTCCTCACAGTCGCATCCGTCTACCCCGCCTGTCTTAAAGATCAGATTCTTCCCGTACATATCCGGAAGAGGAAGGATCTGCGCTTCATCATACAGCGCTACCACTGTGACAACAGCATTCGGTCTCGCGCATTCCCATGCCATACGGAAAGTATCTCCGGCTCCTGCCGCTTCTATGACCACATCCGCGCCGCCATGGTCACTGTGCTTTTTCACAAAATCCTGCGCCTCTTCTGGTTCCACAAGAAGCACCTGAGGATAATGTTCTTTTACAAATTCACGGCGTTTCGGGTCTTTTTCGCATACAATGATCCTTTTAGGGTTTTTAAGCATAACACAGAGCAGGGTACAGATTCCCGTAGGACCCGCTCCCAGAAGAAGAACCGTATCCTCCTCTTTAATCTCGGAAATCCGTGCAGCCCAGAACCCTGTTGCCAGAATATCTCCCACAAAAAGAGCCTGTTCATCTGTCACTTCATCCGGAATCCGATCCAGCCCCTGATCGGCGTAAGGAACCCTCACATATTCTGCCTGTCCTCCGTCGATCCGGCATCCTAATGCCCAGCCGCCATCCGGATCCGTACAGTTATTCACATAGCCCTTTTGGCAGAAAAAGCATTCTCCGCAAAAGGTTTCTACATTTACCGTTACCCTGTCTCCAGGCTTCACTGTTTTTACCGCAGAACCTGTGCGTTCCACAATACCGACCATCTCATGTCCCACCGTGATCCCGGGTACTGCTCTGGGAACCGATCCATGCTTAATGTGAAGATCGCTTGTACAGATACTTGCCATAGTCACACGAACGATGGCATCTCTGTCATCCTGAAGAAGCGGTATCGGTTTTTCCCTGAGTTCAAATTTACCTTTTTCAACATATGTATAAGCCAGCATATTTACCTCCATTACATCTATCGTCTGTCTCTGTATATTATAATAGCTTTTCCCAAAAATGAAAAGCAGCTAGCCTATTTTCATAGACTAACTGCCTGAAACCTTTGACTCTGTATTTAACTCTTCAGCACCCTGTAATTCTCTTTTTTATCATACTCTTTATGGATTCCGTCATCTTCATATAAAGTATAACTGCTTTCCTCATATCCGATCAGCTGCAGATGCTCTGTATCAATCTCTTTTACACATTCTGCTGCTTCTGCGATCGGAATGCATTTTCCACTGCGGACAAAAAGCGGTACTTCGTTCAGAGCCACCTCCACATAATGGACTCCTTTTTCAAGAATTTCTTCTGAAATAGTTCCATCCGGCAGAAATTTAACAAATTTCATCTCTTCCGGCAGGTAAACATAACGTCCCCTTGCATTCTGTTCATAAACCGGCGCGATCATGATCTCATTCCCAAGTATCAGCTGATCTTCCACACGAACTGCCATTTTATCATTCGGATAGACAAATCCCATTGGCCTGAAGTACATATCATCATTCAGCGCCGCTTTCATATATTCGCTGTACAGATAAGGAATAAGACGATACCTCACTCCGATCACATGACGGAAATCTTCTATATTTTCAAACTGATAGCACTCCTGTTCTCTTGTTCCCGCAGCTGCATGATCGCGCATCAATGGGGTAAAGACGCCAAGCGCCAGGAAACGGAGCAGAAGATCTCTGGTGGTATCCGCTCCAAATCCTCCAAGATCCGCGCCTGTATACAGGAATCCACACATATTGAGAGACGGCAGCATTTTCAGATTAAGGAGAATATGTGACCACCAGGATTTGTTGTCTCCTGTCCAGATCCCGCCATAGCGGTGCATTCCAATATAGGAGGATCTGGAAAACATCAGAAAACGTCTGTCCGGATCAATTCGTTCAAATGCCTCTCCAGCTGCTCTTGTCATATTAAATCCAAAAAGATTATGTACCCTGTCATGACGGATCTTTCTGCCGTCCACATTATGATAAAACCTTCTGTAATCCTCCGGATTATTTGCAAGATCTTTCATTTTTGCCTGCATGGTCCATGCATGGACTCTGCCCTCGGTATCTTCTGCAAATTCTGCCGCAAGCTTCTTTGCCTCCGCCAATCCTTCTGCAGAATAAAAAATTGCAGGCTCGTTCATGTCATTCCAAAAGCCTTCGATTCCCTGATCTGTAAGGAAACGATATTTGTTGCCAAACCATTTCCTGGCATCTTTATTCAATACATCCGGAAAATGTGTATCACCGGGCCATACTGCCGCCACAAAATCACTTCCGTCTTCCCTTTTGCAGAAGTAATCGTTTTTGACGCCTTCTTCATAAACTACATATCCAGGTTCTGCCTTGACTCCGGCATCAATAATGGGGATCATACGGATTTCCTGATCCTTCATTTCCTGAACAAAGCCCTGAAAATCCGGGAAATTTTTTTCATTTACTGTAAAATCCTTGAAATCCTGCATATAATCAATATCCATGTAGATCATATCGATAGGAATATGATTCTCACGGTATCCTTTTGCAACTTTGCGGAAATCTTCTTTTGTCGTGTATCCCCAACGGCTCTGTCCAAAGCCAAAAGCAAACTTTGGCGGGATATAGCTGTGTCCGATCACATGGCGAAACTGTTTCACAATGTCGTATGCAGTTTCTCCCTCAATTACATAAATATCCAGATCTGCATTTTCACAGAAAATTTTCATTGTATCCATTCTGGCATAGCCGATATCAAACATCAGCTTTCCCGGATAATCAAAAAACAGTCCAAACGTTGTTTTTCCGCTTACAATAATGAAATTGTGCGCCCCATACAGGGATCGTTTGTCTTCTGTATGCTCCGGATCATCTGTACAGTTGCTGATATAACAGTAGCCTCTCTTGTTGATTCCACGGTTGGATTCTCCAAGACCATAAACAATATCCTCTTCATCCATGATATAGGTAAAAGCAAATCCATTTTCCAGACTGATTTTACCATAAGGGAAACCGCCCTCTGCCGTCTCGATTTTTTCCGTCAGCGCCTCCGTCTCAAAAGGCGTACCATACCTGTACTTTCTGATCATTTCACAATATTCCTTTCATTCTTTATATAATACAAATGCTTCATAAGGTCTCAAAACAAAATTTCTGTCAAATACAGTTCTTCCCAGATTCGTAATCAGACACTGCGCTCCTGCAAATTCTTCCGGGATCTCCATCTCTGCATCCTGATCACTGAAGTTGCAGACTGTCAGAAGTTTTTTTGATCCAGTTTTCTTGTATAAGCAAAAATCTTATCGTCATCACGACAAAGAGCCTCAAAGGATCCATAAACAATGATCTCTTTTTCTTTACGAAGGCGGATCAGTTTCTGATAATAATGAAAAACTGAGGCTGGATCGCCCAGCTGCTGCGCTGCATTGATTTCCTTATAATTGGAATTTATTCTGATCCATGGTTCCCCGCTTGTAAAGCCGCCCTGCGCTGAATCATTCCACTGCATAGGCGTCCTTGCATTGTCACGGCTTCTGAGCATCAGGCATTTCATCATATATTCAGGTGTCATAATCCCTGCTTCTGTCAGCTCTGTAAAGAAATTTATGCTTTCAATGTCACGATAATCTTCCAGTTTATCAAAGTACGCATTGGTCATTCCAAGCTCTTCTCCCTGATATACATACGGAGTTCCCTGCATCATGTGCAGACAGGTTGCCAGCATTTTTGCAGATGTTTCTCTGTAGGCAGGGTTATCATTTCCAAATCTGCTGACACTTCTTGGCTGATCATGATTTCCCAGAAACAGGCTGTTCCATGCCTTTCCCTGCAGTTCTTCCTGCCATTTGATCATGGTCTTTTTAAAATCCCTGAAGTTAAATTTTGCCGTTGTCCACTTTCCATAATCACCGCAGGCATCTTCTACATGCTCAAACTGAAATACCATGTTTAACTCATTCCGATCTTCTCCGGCATACTTCTGCGCTTCTTCAATGGTAACACCGGAAGTCTCACCAACCGTCATTATATCATACCTGGAAAGCACTTCTTTATTCATTTCCTGCAGAAATTCGTGGATTCTCGGGCCATGCACACAATATGGATTAAAATCCCCATAAAGCCCGTTCTTAACCTCTCCATCCGGAAATGTCTGATTTTTTGAGATCATACTGATAACATCCATTCGGAAGCCATCGATCCCTTTTTTACACCAGAAAGTCATCATATCATAGACTTCCCGGCGCACCTTTTCATTTTCCCAGTTAAGGTCCGGCTGCTTCTTTGAAAACAGATGCAGATAATACATCTGCGTCTTCTCATCATATTCCCATGCAGAACCGCCGAATACTCCGCCCCAGTTATTTGGTTCTTTTCCGTTGACCGGGTCTTTCCAGATATAATAGTCACGGTACGGATTATCCTTGGATTTACGGCTTTCTATAAACCAGTTATGTTCGTCAGACGTATGATTGACTACCAGATCCATCAAAACTTTAATGTCCCTTTTATGTGCCTCTGAAAGCATTTCTTCATAATCTTCCATAGTTCCGTAGTCTTCATATATCCTGCGGTAATCCGAAATGTCATATCCGTTATCGTCCTGAGGAGACTCAAGCATTGGCGAGATCCACAGCACATTTACGCCAAGTTCTTTCAGATAATCAAGCTTTTCTATAATTCCTTTAATGTCTCCAATGCCGTCTCCGTTGCTGTCTTTAAAACTTTTTGGGTAGATCTGATAGACTACGCTTTCTTTCCACCATTTTTTCTCCATGTTGAGCCTCCTGTTATTTCTATATTTATTTTACTTCACTGCAC
Source organism: uncultured Blautia sp. (assembly GCF_902497045.1). Lineage (NCBI taxonomy): Bacteria > Bacillati > Bacillota > Clostridia > Lachnospirales > Lachnospiraceae > Blautia > uncultured Blautia sp. The sequence goes on from NZ_CABVDF010000090.1 coordinate 10,138, forward strand.
CAGCGACAACACCATTCATGATCCATTTCTGACAGAAAATATAAATATCTGTCCTGTTTCTTTTTGGTAGTTTTACTATAAATCATGTTTCCCTGTAAAATCAATAGGTTTCTCGAGAAACTAA
>NZ_CABVDF010000091.1:0-10257 GCF_902497045.1 uncultured Blautia sp.
TTATTATAATTTTACAAAATGATAAATAAAGAATATATTTAAGATGTAAAGAAACAAAGCAGCCATCAATAGAGAAAAGCAATATGAAAAGGTGTAAGGAGGATGCAGAATATGTATGATGTAGTGATTATAGGAGCAGGACCGGCAGGGATCAGCGCAGGAATCTATGGGGCAAGCAGAGGAAAAAAGGTATTAATGATCGAGAAAGATCAGGCTGGAGGTCTGATCGGAAAGGTATCTACCGTGACTCATTATGCAGGAGTGGCTCCGGGAGAGACAGGAGCCGCATTTGCTGCAAAACTGAAACAGCAGGCAGAGGCAGCTGGTGTGGAGATTCTGAAGGCAGAGATGAAAAAGGCACAACTGATAGGAGATAAAAAAGAAATTTTTACAGATAAAGGAGTCTTTGAAGCTGAAAAAATAATCCTGGCAAACGGTACCTCTCCGAGAAGGCTGGGAATTCCGGGAGAAGCAGAACTTTGGGGAAAAGGTATGGGAATGAATGCTGCAAAGGACGGAGAAAGTTATCGTGGAAAACATATTTATGTGGCAGGCGGTGCAGACGGAGCGGTAAAAGAAGCCTTATATCTTGCAAAACTGGCATCGAAAGTAACAATTATCCATTTTGAAGATTCTCTTGGATGTATTGCAGAATTCAGGGAAAAGGTAAAAGAAACACCAAATATTTCCCTTCGTCTTCATTCAAGACTTCATGGAGTATATGGAACCGATCAGGTTCGGACTTTGGAAATTCTGGATGAACATACAGGGGCTATTGAAACGATAGAAGACCCGGGATGTGGGATCTTTGTATATGCAGGAACAATTCCGAATACAGAACTGTATACACAGCTTTCTCTGGAGAATGGATTTATTCCGGTAAACGAAAAAATGGAAACAGAAATTCCCGGTGTTTATGCTGCAGGAGACATTCGGGTAAAACAAGTTCGTCAGGTTTCCACAGCAGTAGCAGATGGAACGATTGCCGCGATCCAGGCTTCCATGTAGAAAAATGCAGAAAAACAGGATCAGTGAAAACCTCCATAAACCTGCATGCTATCCGATTTCGATAGAAATCTTTCCCACGAATTTTTGAGATAAATGTCTGTAAAACTCGAAAAAAAGCGAAAGAAAAACAGATTTTTCAGCCTCTTTCAGCTTGATTTCGCGCAGGTGCTTCCTCTATAATATCTGTGACATGTGAGTAAATGAAATTTCAACACAGCTTTTGCAGGCAGGCTGTCAAAAATGAGGAGGAAACTGGTCTGATGGAAAAATTAAATGTAGCAGTAGCAGATGATAACGAGAAGATGGTAGAAATACTGGGGCGGATGATCGAAGAGGACAAGGATCTGACACTGGTCGGCAAAGCACATAACGGAGAAGAAATCTGTAATATCATCAAAGAAAAGGAACCGGATGTGGTGGTGCTGGATATTATTATGCCGAAAATGGACGGCTTGACAGTTATGGAGCACTGCAGTCATGATATGACAGTAAAAAAACAGCCTTCTTTTATTGTTGTCTCGGCAGTGGGGCAGGAAAGGATTACAGAAGATGCGTTCAGCCTGGGAGCTGATTATTATATGCTGAAGCCTTTTGACAATCAGGTGCTTCTTAACCGGATCAAGCATCTTAGAAGATCAGGCGACCGGAGAAACAGGGAATCTGTACTGCGTCAGGCAGCAGTTCAGGAACAGAAGGCGGAATATGGCGCGAGGAACCTGGAATCGGATGTGACGAATATCATCCATGAAATCGGAGTACCTGCCCATATTAAAGGATACCAGTATTTAAGAGACGCGATTATTCTGGCAGTCAATGATATCGAGATGCTGAATTCCATTACCAAGGTGCTTTATCCCACCATAGCAAAGAAACATCAAACGACGCCAAGCCGTGTGGAAAGAGCCATCCGTCATGCCATAGAGGTGGCATGGAGCAGGGGTAAAATGGATACTATTGATGAGCTTTTTGGATATACAGTCAGCACAGGAAAAGGAAAACCTACAAATTCGGAATTTATTGCGCTGATCGCAGATAAGATTCGTCTGGAATACAAAAATCACTCTTTCCAATAGACCGTATTTGGAGTATAATAAAGATATCTTTAAGTCACACTAAGGAGGGGTATTTACAGATGAAAAGGATTTTATTTGCAACATCAGAAGCAGTGCCGTTTATCAAAACAGGAGGATTGGCAGACGTTGCCGGAGCTCTTCCGAAATACTTCGATAAACGTTATTTTGATATCCGTGTTATCCTCCCCAAATACGCCTGCATGAAACAGGAATGGAAAGATAAAATGGAATATGTGACCCATTTTTACATGGATCTCGGCTACAAAAACTGCTATGTAGGCATTATGCAGATGCAGTATGACGGAATTCAGTTTTACTTTATTGACAATGAATATTATTTCAGTGGTCCGAAGCCTTACGACAGCGCTCCCTGGGATCTGGAAAAATTTGCATTTTTCTCCAAAGCAGTGCTCTCCGTACTTCCTGTCATTGGTTTCCGTCCGGATGTGATCCACTGTCATGACTGGCAGACAGGTCTTGTTCCGGTATATCTTCATGATTCTTTCCAGCAGAATGACTTTTTCTGGGGAATTAAGACAGTTATGACGATCCATAACCTGAAATTCCAGGGTGTATGGGATGTAAAAACAATAAAAGAGATCACAGGACTGTCTGATTATTATTTTGCACCGGATAAGCTTGAGGCTTATAAGGATGCAAACTATCTGAAAGGCGGCATCGTATTTGCCGATGCAGTTACTACAGTAAGTAATACATATGCAGAAGAGATCAAGACGCCGTTTTATGGGGAGAAACTGGACGGACTTATGTGTGCCCGTTCCAATAGTCTTCGCGGAATCGTAAACGGAATTGATTATGACGTATTTAATCCGGAGACAGATCCGTTTATTACGCAGAACTTTAATGCAAAAACTTTCCGTAAGGAAAAAGTAAAAAATAAGATTCAGCTGCAGAAGGATCTGGGACTTGAAGTGGATCCTAAGGCTATGATGATCGGTATCGTATCCCGTCTGACAGACCAGAAAGGCTTTGATCTGATAGCTTATGTCATGGATGAAATGTGCCAGGATGCAGTCCAGTTTGTGATTCTTGGAACAGGTGATGAACGCTATGAGAATATGTTCCGCCATTTTGACTGGAAATATCATGGCAAGGTTTCTGCCCAGATTTATTATGACGAGCCGATGTCCCACAGGATTTATGCAGCTTCCGACGCATTCCTGATGCCGTCTCTCTTTGAGCCGTGCGGATTGAGCCAGCTTATGAGCCTTCGTTACGGAACTCTTCCGATTGTGCGGGAAACAGGAGGACTGAAGGATACTGTACAGCCGTACAACGAGTTTGAGGGAACCGGAACAGGCTTCAGCTTTACCAATTACAATGCACATGAGATGATGGCTACGGTACGTAATGCAGAGCGTGTATTCTATGACAACAAGCGTGAATGGAATAAGATGGTTGACCGTGCAATGGCAGCTGATTTCTCCTGGGGTAATTCCGCAAGACAGTATGAAGAAATGTACAATTGGCTGATCGGTGAATAAAAAATCTGTTTTCTGACATACTACCTTTTGTAGAAAATATATGAGGAGGTAGTATCATGACAGAGATTTCAGAACTTGATCTTCAGAACCTTCGCCATCTAATCGGCGGTTTTGACACCACGCACTGTAAAATGCAGGACTATGCACAAAAAGCAGAGGATATGGAGGTAAAACAATTCTTCCAGAAATCCGCTCAGTCCGCACAGCAGACAAAACAGCAGCTGATGCAGTTTTTACAGTAGGAGGTGCCGAAAATGAATGAAAAAGCAATGGTAGCAGATACTCTGGCAGGAATTAACGGAGAACTTGTGCGTTATGGAGAAATGATCCCGCAGACAGAGAATGCACAGCTGAAACAGACTCTGAAGCAGATCCGTAATCAGTGTGAAATGTCTCAGGAGGAAATCTACCGTATTGCCCGGACAAAGGGATATTATGTTCCCGCAGCAAAAGCCACCAGAGAAGAAGTTGATCATGTCCGTTCAGTACTGAGTCAGGGCTGATAAAGAAAAATAAAAAGCTTTCGCAGGAAACGGAGAAATCTGTGGACTGTGGAAGCTTTTTTTATGTGGAATACGACTGTCTGCCCAGCATGTATCTGACGGGTAAAAGGAACCTGTATGCCTTGTTCTTCAGGAATCAGAAACCGTGGAAAAGCATAGGCTGATAAAAAAAGAAACAGGGAGAGACTATGCTGGGAAAAGAGGATTATGAGCCGGGAATGGAAGTTTTTGAAAAAAAGAAAAAAGAAACTGCAGTCAGTAAGACGGAAGCAGCGGAAAATCAGGTTCTTCCTGCGCAGGATGAAAACTACCAGAATTTCATTGTCAGATATAACCAGAACGTAAACGGTACGGTCACATATGAATCAGACAGAAGCTTTCAGATCATAGACGATCTGTTCGGTGTAACCTATGTGCCTTCGTCCCAGGTTCCGGAACCATTGATCAGCAGTTATTCCTATTTTTCTGTCCCAAAATGTTATACTTACATGGATCAGGGCGGGCTGGATTCTTCAGGTGTCAACAGGCTTCATGACCATCCCTATCTGAAGCTGCGGGGAGCAGGAAACCTGATTGCCATTATTGATTCAGGAATAGACTGGAGACATGAAGCCTTTCGTAATGGAAACCATACAAAAATTCTCAGTATATGGGATCAGAGTGCGAAGGGCAGTCCTTCGGACGGAGTTCCATATGGAAGAATATTTACAAGAGAAGACATTGACAGGGCGCTGGTTTCGCCGGATACCATGGAAGTGCTGCCGCCTCTGGACGCAAATGGACACGGGACGATGCTTGCAGGAATTGCGGCAGGGAACAGGATACCGGAACAGGGATTTTCCGGTGCGGCTCCGGAGGCAGAACTGGTAGTGGTGAAATTAAAACAGGCAAAAAAATATCTCAGGGAGCTTTATCTGATCCCTTCTTCGGCAGAGGTTTTTCAGGAAGATGATATTATGCTGGCAATTGCATATGCAGTCAAAACAGCGCTTCAGTATCAGATGCCTTTGTCTGTGTGTATTGGACTTGGAAGCAGTATGGGAGCTCACAGAGGTGAGGGACCGCTCAGCCAGTATATTGGAAGTGTTGCAAATTTTACGCAGAATGCAGTATCTGTGGCGGCTGGAAATGAAGGTCTTGCCAGACATCACTATATGGGAATATTAAATGAAACAAATCCCCGGGATACTTTGGAACTGAGAGTTGGAAGTATGGAATCTGGAAGTGGTTTTTCTATGGAATTCTGGGGAGAGTCTCCTGATTTTTATAATGTGGTGATCCAGTCACCTACCGGTGAGCGGCTTTCCATAAGCGCTGCCCTGAAAAACAGTACCCAGGAACTTTCGTTTGTGTTTGTGGAAACAAAAGTTCTGGTTAATTATATTCCAATAGAAAGGCGGTCGGGAAATACTCTGATATTTTTCCGATTTCTCCATCCGGCGGAAGGAATCTGGAAGCTGGAAACAGAAAGCCGTTTTAACAGTCCTGGGAGATTTCATGTATGGCTTCCGGTACAGGGAATGATATCGGAAGATACGTATTTTCTGGAAGCATCACCGGATTATACGATCACATCGCCGGGGGATGCACCAAACGGCATGACTGCTGCGGCGTACCAGTATCGGGACAACAGTCTCTACATCCGATCCAGCAGAGGGTATAATACAGATAACCTGGTCAAACCGGATTTTGCCGCACCGGGAGTGGATATGAAAATACCTTTGACAGGACCTTTGGGGGGATATGGGACTGCGTCAGGAACAAGCCTTGCAGCAGCCCAGACTGCAGGAATTGCAGCGCTCCTTTTTGAATGGGCTGTTATCCGGGGAAACGAACCGTTCTTTTTTGGGAACAGCGTAAAAAATTATCTGAGAAGAGGAGCAGTCCGTGAGGAGGATAAGGTGTATCCCAACAGAGAATGGGGATATGGAAGAGTGGATCTTTATCATACTTTTGAACTGCTCACATAAAAGTCTACAAAAAAGGATGTTGTTTTTTGTGTAAAATTTATACAAAAATTTTTAGCACACCTAATTGTTTTTATGCATACTGTTTGGTATAATGAAACACGAAAGAAAAATTTACATAAATAGAAACAAAAGGAAAGGGAGGATATTATGAAACGAGGAAGTATTTTTGAGCTGGATGGAGTTCCGCGTCTACGGGAAGCTGCTCCGCTTGCTCTTCAGCATGTAGTGGCAATGATCGTTGGCTGCGTAACACCTGCAATTATTGTTGCAGGTGCTGTGGGAGACGGTGGATTAAAACCAGAGGATCGGGTTATTCTGATTCAGGCGTCTCTGGTGATGTCTGCCATTGCCACACTGCTTCAGCTGTTTCCTATAGGAAAAAAATCAGGTTTTGCCATTGGCTCCGGCCTTCCTATGATTATGGGTGTCAGCTTTGCCTATGTGCCCAGTATGCAGGCAATTGCAGAAGGTTATGGTGTGGCTGCTATTTTTGGCGCCCAGATCGTGGGCGGTATCGTAGCTCTTGTAATGGGACTTCTGGTCCGGCAGATAAGGGTGTTCTTTCCGCCTCTGATCACAGGAACTGTTGTATTTACGATCGGTCTTTCTCTTTATCCCACTGCTATTAATTATATGGCAGGAGGAGTGGGAAGCGAGAATTACGGAGACTGGCAGAACTGGCTGGTGGCTTTTTTCACTCTGGCAGTGGTAACGGCTTTGAACCATTTTGGAAAAGGAATCTGTAAACTGGCCTCTATTCTTATAGGCATTATTGCAGGATACATTGTCTCCATACCTTTTGGAATGGTAGACCTTACCAGTGTAGGCGAGGCAGGCGCTTTTCAGCTTCCGCAGTTTATGCATTTCGGCGTAGAGTTTGAAATTTCCTCCTGTGTAGCCATTGGTATTCTTTTTGCAATAAATTCCGTACAGGCTATTGGAGACTATTCCGCAACTACCATCGGTTCTATGAACCGTACCCCAAAAGACAGAGAGCTTCAGAACGGTATTGTAGCATATGGCCTGAGCAATATATTAAGTGCAGTGTTCGGCTGTCTGCCCACCGCCACTTACAGCCAGAATGTTGGTATTGTAACTACGACAAAGGTTATCAACCGCTGTGTTCTTGGACTGGCTGCTGCGATTCTTGCAGTTGCAGGTATTGTACCAAAATTTTCTGCACTTTTAACAACGATACCTCAGTGCGTACTGGGGGGAGCAACGGTTTCTGTTTTTGCTTCCATTGCAATGACAGGTATGAAGCTTGTAGCTTCCGCTGAAATGGACTACAGAAATTCTTCTATCGTAGGTCTGGCAGCGGCTCTGGGAATGGGAGTTTCCCAGGCAACGGCGGCGCTTGCTACTTTCCCGGAATGGGTAACTACCATTTTTGGAAAATCTCCAGTAGTTCTTGCTACTATAATCGCAGTGCTTTTGAATATTATTCTTCCAAAAAGCCGTGATGAAAAAAAAGAGGAAGAAATGAAAAAAAAGCAGGTTGAAGAACAGCTGAAGAAAGATCATGAAGAATTCCAGTAAAAAAATGGCGCAGACTTTTGTCTGCGTCATTTTTTGACAAGGTTTATTTTCTGTATACAAATACAGGAAGTCCGTCGTCGCCAGCAGGAACAGCAATATTTCCCTGTACCAGAGGAGTTACATATTTTATGAAATCATGGGATACATCTGAACCATTTTCAGTGATCCACTGGGCAGGAACTCCTTTTTCTTCGTTGCAGATGAGATTAACATCTTCCAGTCCGCATTCCATCAGATAGGAACCGTCTGTGTTTTCTTTACGGATAAAGGAAACCATTTTTCCGGTTTCTCCATTCAGGGCAGCCTGAACACCGAACCGTCCGGCAGCCACGGCCTCTGCCTGGTCTGTTTCGGAAATCAGAGAAGCGCTGCAGCGCTGGCTGACGTTCAGCTCTACGGAGCGGGCTTTCACTCCAAGGCGGCTCCTTACCAGATTTTCCAGATATTTTCCGCAGCCGGCCAGCATTTTGTGACCAAAGCTGTCAGTGCCTACGGAACTGTCGTATTCGCAGATAAAGGTTCCTTCTGCATCATGAATACCTTCGGATACGCAGACAACTACATTGCAGTTTTTCTCAAAGGCTTTTTCCACATCTGAGAGGAACTGCTCTGTGTCAAAATTACTTTCCGGAAGGTAGATGAACAGAGGATTGTCGCCTTTATATTTACGGGCAAGAGCCCCGGCAGCAGTAAGCCATCCGGCATGGCGTCCCATGATCTCTATGATAGTCACGGATTTTTTTTCATAAACACTGGCATCCAGTGTGATTTCGCGAACAGTAGAGGCTACATATTTGGCTGCACTTCCGTAACCAGGAGTGTGGTCGGTATGCACCAGGTCATTGTCAATGGTCTTAGGCTCTCCGATCACACGGATAGAACTTCCGATCCGGGCGGCATAGCGGGAAAGCTTGCTTACCGTATCCATGGAATCATTGCCGCCGATATAAAAGAACCAGCCGATATTCATCTCCTTAAATTTACGGAAAAGAAGAGGATATACCGGATCCTCCAGAGATTCCGGAAGCTTGTAGCGGCAGGAGCCCAGATATGCGCCAGGTGTATGCTTCAGGTATTCCAGTTTTTCTCCCGGAAGAGCTTCCCGGAAATTCAGGATGCGGTCATCCAGAAATCCTTCGATTCCGTTTACCATTCCATAAACCTCACCGATTTCCTGGTCATGGGCGATTCCTTCTGCCACAACTCCGTAAAGGCTACTGTTGATCACTGCTGTAGGTCCGCCGGACTGTCCGACGATCAGATTTTTCTTTGCCATTTTGTACCTCCGATTAGGATATTGATAGGATAAATTTATGATTATCAGTATACCATAAGGAGAGGGGAATGACAAACGTTACTGTTTCCCGCATTGTTTTTTCATATCTTCTATATTATAATGAAGACACGGAAAAATTTCCTTTGGGAATAAGAAGAGAACAGGAGCAGATTATGAGAGCATACGAACGTTTATTAAATTATGTGAAGATCCATACAACCAGTGATGAAAACAGCGATACTACTCCTACCACAGCCCGCCAGTTTGATCTGGCAGAGCTTCTGGTAAAGGAAATGAAGGAGCTGGGAGTCAAAAATGCAAGAGCAGATGAAAACTGTTATGTATATGGTGAGATACCTGCCACCTCGGGATACGAGGACAGACCGGCCATCGGATTTATCGCTCATCTGGACACCGCGCCGGATTTCTGCGGGGAAAATGTGAATCCACAGATCCATGAAAATTACAATGGAGAGGATCTGCCTCTGGGAAACAGCGGAAAGATTCTTTCTGTAAAAAAATTCCCACATCTGAAAGAGTTGAAAGGCAGAACACTGATCACTACAGACGGAACCACTCTTTTGGGGGCAGACGACAAAGCCGGTGTAGCGGAAATTATGACTGTTGCGGAGGAGCTTCTTAAAGAGAACATGGCTCATGGAAAGGTATGCATTGCCTTTACACCGGATGAGGAAGTGGGAAGCGGAGCCGGAAAGCTGGATATTCCGGGACTTGGTGCGCAGTATGCCTATACGGCAGACGGCGGTCGTGAAAATGAAATCGTATATGAAAACTTTAATGCCAGCGAAGCGGTTCTTGAGATCCGAGGGTTTAACATTCATCCGGGAGAGGCGAAGAACACCATGGTCAATGCGGCACTTGTTGCTATGGAGATCAACAGCATGCTGCCGTCGCTGGAAACTCCGGCTCATACAGAACTGTATGAGGGATTTTTCCATCTCTGCGAGATGCAGGGAACCGTGGAGCAGGCAAGACTTGTGTATATCATTCGGGATCACAGTGCAGCCTGCTTTGAGGCAAGAGAGAAAACCATGGAGCATGTTACAAAGATTATGAACGAGAAATACGGAGAAGGAACCGTCACTTTGAAGATTACAGAGCAGTACCGGAATATGATTGAAAAAATAGAACCGTGCATGCATCTGGTAGATCATGCCAAGGAGGCAATCCGTGAACTGGGAATGGAGCCGGATGTTGCTCCTATCCGCGGCGGTACAGATGGTTCCCAGCTCAGCTTCCGGGGGCTGCCATGTCCGAATCTTGGAACAGGCGGTTATGCTTTCCATGGTCCTTATGAGCACATTACTGCAGAGGGAATGGATACGGCTGTTCAGGTAATGCTTGGTATTCTGAAACGATATG
>NZ_CABVDF010000092.1:0-10172 GCF_902497045.1 uncultured Blautia sp.
CCTTTCTTCCGCATATCTTAATTGATGTGACCCCAAAATAAATAAATGTCTGTATAATACGGGGCTTTTCCATAAAATTTAACCCAGGATTAACAGAAGCTTTTTTTCTATTTATCATAAGGAGCGTAAAATCATGATCAGTTGCATTGCAGTAAGAAACGATCAGAAAACTATTTATACACAGATTGAAGAAGAAAGACAAAGATTGAAGAAAAAAGAACAATTTAAGTATCTGCTGAACGGAAGCGAATTTCAGATGAAAGGAAAATGCGCCATCAGTCTGATGCAGACAAAGCTTGATATCATAAATACCATACTCACCATGAAATATGGACGAAATGTAATCCAGTCACAAACCGGACGCCTCAAAGAATTTGACAGTGTATACAAAAAAATGCAGAAAAAAGGTCTGGAACTGAATTTTGATCTTGCACTGGAAAAAATAAACGATCTGATCGGTGTACGGGCTGTCTGCGCTTATATGGATGACATTTATCAGGTTGCGGAATTATTAGGAAGACAGAAAGATATCCGCATCATCAAGACTAAAGATTATATTAAAGAGCCAAAAAAATCAGGCTATCAGAGCCTGCATCTGATCCTGGAAGCTGCTATTCCTCAACAGGATGATATCCAATGGATAAAAATCGAACTGCAGCTTCGGACTGCAGCTATGGATTACTGGGCAAATCTGGATCACCAGCTTCGATACAAAAGAGGAAAAAAAGACGCACAGTTAATTGACGAAGAGCTCCAGCAGTGCGCCTCTGTGATCCGTTCTCTGGATCAGAAAATGCTGAAGATCCGAAAGAAGATTGATAAAATTTAAACAAATTCACCACAAAAAGCGGATCAATTCCTTATATCATTTAAGGAATCGATCCGCTTTGTACTTTTCTCCATATCAGAACAGTATTTTATTTTGCACTAAGACCATATTCTGCTGCCAGCTTTCTGAATTCCGGCAGCGAATGAAGAATTGTCTCATGGGAAACACAATAAGCAAGTCTTACATATCCCGGACATGCAAAGGAACTTCCCGGAACCATAAGAATATTATATTTCTTACCTGCCTCACAAAATGCTTTTTCATCTGGAACCGGAGATTTTACAAAAAGATAAAAGGCACCCTGCGGTTTGATACACTGAAATCCACATTCCATCAGTCCATTATAAAGATCAAGACGGTTTCTGTCATAGGCTGCCACATCTACCTCAGCATCCACGCAGCGGGCAATCACTTTTTGCATTAATGAAGGTGCATTTACACTTCCAAGAATACGGTTTGCAATCCCGGCTGCAGCGATTACTGTCCCACTGTCCTCCAACTCATCCGGAATCACCAGATATCCAATTCTCTCTCCGGGAAGAGACAAAGATTTACTATAAGAATAGCCTACTACTGTATTCTTATAATATTTAGTCAGATAGGGCACTTTTACACCATCATAGGCCAGTTCCCGGTAAGGCTCATCCGAAATCAGATAGATCACATTCCCGTATTCTCTCTGCTTTGCCTCCAGAACAGCAGCCAGTTCCCGGATTGTCTCCTCCGAATAAACGACTCCTGTTGGATTATGAGGCGTATTTACGATCACCGCTCTGGTATTGGCAGTGATCTTCTCTTTTAGTTCCTGAAGATTTGGCTGAAACGTATCTGTATCTGGTGAAATCTCTACAAGCCTGCCGTCATAATTTTTCACATATGCTCCATATTCCAGAAAATACGGTGCAAAAACAATCACTTCCTCTCCTGGATTCAGGATTGTTTTCAAAATAACATTCAGTCCGCTTGCAGCTCCTACTGTCATGATCAGATTCTTTGCAGAAAAAGAAGTTCCAAAGCGGCGGTTCAAAGACTGTGCAATTACTTCTCTTACATCCTCAAAGCCTGCATTGTTCATATAACCATGAAGCACCGCAGGATCCTCACTGTTCGCCAGATCGATGATTGCTTCCCTCACACAGTCCGGCGCCGGAACGCTGGGATTTCCCAGACTGAAATCAAATACCTTATCTGCTCCGTATTTTTTCTTCAGACGGTTTCCCTCCTCAAACATCGTACGGATTGCAGAATTATTCTGTACAAATGGAATCATTTTTTCTGCTATCATGTCTGTCAGCTCCTGTCTTTTTTGTTCTTACTATGTCCAAATGCGATCCAGCCTACAAGAGCAAGCATCGCTACACCAACAGCCATCCAGGGAACAAAGTATGTCATTCCCTTAGGTTTGAACATATCATAATAACCTTTCAGGTAAATAATAGAAACTACTACCGGAAGCACGATCATCATATACGGGCGTATTCCTTTTGGGAACTTCACTCCCTTTCCGGTGTTGGCTTCCTTCAGGAAGTTTTCCCAGCCCCAGCCATTTTTAGATGCACAAAACAATACAAACAGCACAGAACCAAGAGGAAGAATATTATTAGACACAATAAAATCTTCAAGATCCATGATATTGGTTCCTTCACCCAGAATCTGAATTCCTGACCATGGACCAAATCCCAGAACTGCCGGCATAGACAATATAATCACAAGCACGATATTGACCATTACTGCTTTTTTACGTGTCCATCCCCACAAATCAATGGCAAACGACAGAATATTTTCAAATACCGCAATTACTGTGGACAGTGCAGCAAATGACATGAACAGAAAGAACAAGGCTCCCCAGATTCTTCCGCCCATCATCTGATTAAATACATTGGGAAGCGTAATAAACACCAGACCCGGACCGGCTCCCGGTTCCACGCCAAAAGCAAAGCATGCCGGAATAATGATCATACCTGCCATTAACGCAACAAATGTATCCAGAACAAGGATGTTCAGGCTCTCTCCTGCAAGAGTCAGATCCTTTTTCATGTAGCTTCCAAAAATTTCCATGGCGCCAATTCCAATACTCAACGTAAAAAATGCCTGAGACATGGCACCAAAAATAACATTTCCGATACCTGCCCTTTTTATATTCTCAAAGTTCGGTACCAGATAAAATTTAATTCCTTCCATAGCGCCGTCCAGCGTCGCTGAATGAACTGCCAGCACTACAATCAATGCCAGAAGGCATAACATCATAACCTTGGTGATTCTTTCTACACCATTCTGAAGACCCAAAGAACAAATTCCAAATGCCAAAAGAACTGCCAGTATCATCCAAAAGGTCATCGTGCCTGTGGACTGCTGAAAATTTCCAAAGAACTCTGTCACATGCTCTGTGTCAGCACCTGCAAGCTTTCCTGTTGCCATTACATAGCAATAATACATGGTCCATCCTGCAACCATGGTATAAAACATCATCAGCATGTAATTGCCAATCATTCCCATGTAGCTGTATTTATGGAAATTAGATCCCTGTGGTTCCAGTTCATGAAATGCTTTTGCTGTACTTTTTCTGCTGGCGCGGCCTACAGCAAACTCGCTGACAAGAATCGGAAGCCCTAGCACCACAAGAAATGCCAGATAAATCAGGACAAATGCTGCCCCTCCGTATTGACCTGCCATATATGGAAATTTCCATACATTTCCAAGACCAATGGCGCACCCTGCAGACACCAGGATAAACCCAAGTCTCGAACCAAAAGTTTCTCTTTCTTTCACTGCTTTCCCCTCCTAAAAAATAATCGCAATTATTATATCACATTAAAGTGATATTGTGAACAAGAGATTTTAGAGGGGAAAGGATGCTTTTACACCCTCTCAAATCTCCACTTCTGCTTCACATCCGGATACTTCTCCCGATCCACCTGGCTCATAAACATCTCAAAGGGCCGCGCGCAGATCTTAAAGGGGGCATACATTCCCTGATAGATCACCAGTCTTTCTCCTGTTTCTGTATGCTCTGCAAAGGCAAGAACCTTATAAAGATATTCTGAAGTATTTTTATCCACCCATTCTCTTTTAAAGTGCTGCACGATATCTCCCGGGCGGATATCTCTTTTTGCTGCCGCATCTGTTACCGGAGGAGCTTTCGGTTCTGTATTCAGCTCCACATATTCCTCTTTGTCAAGGGATATCGGAATTCCGGTTCTGCCGGAAATATGAACACCTCCGTACCAGCTCCCCTGGATCTCAAAAATGTCTCCTACTTCATATTCGGAACTGTACTCATCGTTCTTCTTAATAATCCTTATTTTTGCCATAATTTTCTTTTCTCCTTTATAAAAATAAAATGCCTGTTTCCAGACATTTTATTTTGTTCTTTATTCTTTTTTCATTCTACCGCAGACCAGGATTCCAGTCAATAAAAGTGCTGGAAATACAATTGCTGCCAGGATACCCATTTTCAGATTTTCACCCATAGCACTGGATACGGCTCCTACAACGGTAGGACCTCCGGAACATCCCAGATCTCCTCCCAGAGCCAGCAGCGCAAACATGGCAGTTCCTCCTTTTGGAAGGGCTGCCGCTGCTTTGCTGAAGCTTCCCGGCCACATGATCCCCACAGAAAGGCCGCAGACTGCGCAGGCTGCCAGGCTGAGAACAGGTGACGGAAAAAGCGCAATCCCCAGATAGGATAAAATACAGAGAATACTGCTCCAGATCATAAAGTGATCCAATTGTATCCTGTCTCCATATTTTCCATAAAAGGCTCTGGCTGCCCCCATTAGAACAGCAAACGCCATAGGACCGGCCAAGTCTCCTGCTGTCTTGGATATCTCCAGACCTTTTTCCGCAAATGTAGATGCCCATTGGCTTACCGCCTGCTCACTTGCTCCTGCACATACCATCATAAGCAGAAGCACCCAGAATATTTTTGAAGCAAAAAGTTCTTTCAGGCTAAGACCGCTTTCCCCTTCCTCCATCAAAGAAGCCATAGGAACTCTGGTAAAAGCAAATGCATTGCAGATGGGGATCACAGCCCACACAATTGCCATGATCTTCCAGTTTTCAATACCTGCTGCCCGAAAGAATACAGTAGAAAGCAGTACTACACCCACATGTCCCCAGCAGTAAAAAGAATGAAGCATACTCATGGCCTTTTCTTTGTTATCAGAAGGGCAGGCTTCTACTACAGGACTTACCAGAACCTCTAAAAGCCCTCCTCCTACTGCATACACCATAACAGAAATCAGAATTCCCGCAAAAGGTGAAGAAAAAAGCTCCGGAAGTATGGTCAGGAGAATCAGTCCTGCAGCAGAAAGTACATGAGCCATTACCATAGATACACGATATCCGATCCTGTCCACAAATCCAATAGCAAGAAGATCCACCAGGAGCTGTACGCCAAAATTAAAGGTCACCAGCAATGTGATCTGAGACAACGGAATGTCATAAGTTCTCTGAAAAGTCAGAAATAAAAGTGGGACAAAGTTATTGATGATCGCCTGCACGATATATCCCACAAAGCAGGCTGTAATTGTTTTATTGTATTGGTTTTTCATCTTCTCCTCCTCAATAGGATTTTTTAATCATTTCTTCAAAACTGCTTCCCGGATAATCTATCGAATCCTGACAAGTCCGTTTTCTGTCATCTGGTACACAGTTTCACATACCTCACGGATATATTTCCTGTCATGAGAAATACTGATTACTGCCCCCTGATATTCCGCCAGAATCTCACGGATAACCGGATTGGACAGCGGCGAAAAATTTCTGGTAGGCTCGTCAAGGATCAGCACATCTGCTCCTGATAAGCTCATTTTTAAAAGAAGTATCTTTGCTTTCTGCCCGCCGGACAGCTCTGAGATTGCATGATCCATCTCCTCTGCTGTGTACTTCAAAGCGCCCAGACAGGTACGGATCCAGGTCTGCTCCTCCCTGTCTCCATTCTCGGAAAGATACTCTGCCGGCGTCATGGAAAGCTCCAGCATTTCCTCATAATTCTGCGGCATATACATGGCATGGATATCTTTTCTGTCCATCAGCTGTTCTGCGATCTTTCTCAGAAAAGTCGTCTTTCCGGATCCGTTTTCCCCAATGATACAGACCTTTTCCGGTCCTTTGACTGTAAGCTGCAGATTCTTTGCAAGTACGGCTCCGTCAGGAGTTTCCAGGCTATCCAGCTTATATTCCAGAAGAGTTTTTCCTGACGGAAAGCTTACGTCCTTCATCCGAAAAAAAATTGCCTCTTCTTCCTCCGGCAGTCTTTCCATCTCTTCTGCCTCGCGGTCAAAACGACGTTCCATAGACTTTACTGCCCGCATTTTTTTCTTCAGAAGATAGCCTGAATGGGGATCCTGACGAGAAACTGAATTCAGATCATTCTGTACTTTTTCCCGGATCCTGTTAAATTTTTCCTGTCTCTTTTTTTCTTCCCTACGGTCGTTCAATGCCTTTCGTTTTTGATTTTCAAAATTCAGATTTCTGCTTTCCAGATATTCTCTATAGCCCGTATGCACTACCGTATAACGACTTTTTGTTTTGCGGCAGATCTGTTCCAGATGGATCACCATATTTGCAGTATTTTCGATCAGCGTTTCATCATGAGAAATAAAAAGCACTGCCTGCGGGGTTTCCTGTATCAGCTTTTCCAGCCATTCCAGAGTATCAATATCATTTGAAGGCTCATCCAGCAGAAATACTGACGGTTTTCCCACAAGTAATTTTGCCATCTGAACTTTTACTTTCTCTCCCCCGGAAAGCATCTGCATCTTCTGATCTCTGTAAAAAAAATCAGCTTTCAGCCCCATCTTTGACGCAATATCTGCCAGCTCCCGGGGATCCGTCTCCCAGAACATTTCCTCCTCACAAAGAAATTCATAGATTGTTTTTTCCCTGTCTTCCTCCGGAAGTTCCTGAGGCAGATAGCCCAGCTTTTCACCATGAACGATTCGTTCTCCTTCTGCCTCCATATAATCTCCGGCCAGCTCCGGCTGAAAAATCCATTTTAATAATGTAGATTTTCCATTTCCTTCTTCTCCAATGATAACTGCCTTATCTCCTGGATTCAATACCAGATGAAAATCTTTCAGTATCACTCTGAGGTCATACTTATGCGTAAGCGTTAAGTTTTTGATCTGTAACATACATTCCTCCTGTGCATTAAAAAATGTCTGTTTTCGCAGCCGAAAACAGACAAATGCAAACAGAACCCTTATATCATTAACGGTTCGCAAACATTCATTCATCAAATCCGGCATGCACAAACAGACCTGTTTCCAGGTATCACTTCCATGTTTGTTTTTACCAAATTTGATTATCTGAACATTTCCTCACCTACGCTTACGCGCCTTTCTTTTATTCTTTTCTGACTATATCACAGAAAAAAGAAGAATACAAGCCCTATCTTTCCCATATCATTTCATATTCCGCTTCACCGGCAGCCTCATCTATATTTTCTGTCCGGATCTGAAAATCCTCCCTCTGATAAAACCTTACAGCTGCCTGATTTTTTACATACACAGAAAGCCTGAGTTTCTGTTTTTTCCCTTTCATATACTTCATCAAAAGTTTCCCAATTCCTTTTGAACGAAATTTTTCTGCCACAAATATCCCTGCAATATAGTCTTCCATCAGACCTGTGAATCCCTGAATTTCGCCTTCTGACTCATACACATACACTTCTGCTTCCGGCAATATAGACCTTACCTCTTCAAAATGATTTTCCCAGTATTCTTTCGGCACAAAATCATGAGCCTGCTTATTGGAATCCAGCCAGATCTTCATAACAGCATCCAGATCCATATTTTTCATTTTTCTTATCATTTTTCATTTCCTCTATTCTCTGAAGGATCAGATTCAGAAATTCACCGGGATCCTCCGTACGCTTCCGTACCCCTGCGGAACCGGCATGTCCGCCTCCGCCAAACGGTGCCAGAAGTTCATTCACGTTTATCCATTTTCCATCTGAACGGAAAGAACATCGAAAACGCCCCGGCTCTTCCTCATACATAGTAAAACCCAGTTTTACATCTTCGCAGTCCCGCAAACATTCACTGACCGAATGAATGTCCTCATAAGAAATCCCCTTTTTCTCAATCATTTCCCGATCCACGATCACAAAAGCGGCCTGGTTATCCACAGCTCTCTGTACCTTCGAGAAAAGATATCCACGTTTCTGCAGATCATACACAGTATCATTATGCATTGTCTGCATTACGTATTCATGATCCACCCCAAGTTTAAGCAGTTCTGCTGCCGCCTGGAAGGTAGATTCCCCAACTCTGGCAAAACTTCCTGTATCATGAAGGATTCCCATATAAACATAATCTGCTGCATTGGGATGAAGTTGTTTTTCTTCATTTACAGCATTCTTCCATTTGTTCCAGTTCAGTATCTCATAGACATTTTCTGCACAGGCCTCTGAAACTCTGGTGTAATTCACATCGCCATACCCTTCATTCGATGCATGATGATCGATCACTATAGACGCTTCGGCATTTTCATATATTTCCCGTCCTGCCAGCCTTTTTAAAATTGCAGTGTCACAAACGATCACTGCGTATCTCTCTTCTTCCGGAAACATAAACGGATCAAACACGGAATCTTTTGTTACCATTTTCTTCGGCCCCTTATCCAGTGTATCCTCCAGATAGGGATATACCTTATACTGCGGGTATACTGCATGTATATAATGGGCTGTCCCCATTACCGACCCGGATGCATCTCCGTCAGGATTGATATGTCCAAGAAGGACCACTGTATCCAGCTGACATTTTTCCATCATCTGACAGAACACATTATCAAATTCAAATTTCATATACTTTTTTCACCTGTATTATAGCCTGCGCTTTCATCTCGGTAATTGAATTGCCGAGGATTCCCACTTATTGTCCTAAAAATCCTGTTAAATTATCTCACTCAGGATATAATGCCACTGCTGCATTGAAATTCATTCCCGTAATTGCCTTTCTTATAAAGTATATCACATGCCGTCTGACAAATAAATCCCCTGTTTCAACAGTTAGTACAGAATGTCCCACTTTCCTGATAAATCACGACCACCGGCTTAGCCCAACATCATAAACTTAAGAGAATCTGCTTAGAGATAGGCAGGTTCTTTTATTTATGGTAAAGTTTAGGCAGGGGTGTATATGAGAGGAAGTTATATTGAAAGAATCCAAAAACTTTCTGAGAAACTATCAGATCCTAATTTAGCAGTGCATGCAAGAAAAATGGGCAGTAATACTTTTTCTCGAAATAGAAAGATGTCCTTAAAAGATATTTTACTGTGCTGTCTTTCTAAAAAAGGGCTTACTACTGCATTGGAACTGAGAAATTATTTTAAACAAAAGGGTGATCTTTACATGGAAATATCGAAACAAGGGTATTTACAACAACGAAAACGGCTGAATCCTGAAGTGTTTTCTTATTTGAATGATGAATATCTGGCTGATTTCTATCATTCCTCTGAGCAAAAACTTTGGAACGGATTTTTGTTACTGGCCATAGATGGAAGTAAGGCAGAAGTACCGAATTCAGCGGAGAACAGAGAACGCTTTGGAAAAAGTAATAATCAGCATTCAGAACTTGGGCAGATACGAGCACTTGTAAGTGGTATGTACGACATTTTGAATCAATTTTACTTGGATATCGAGATTTCACATATTTCTACCAGTGAGACAGAGCTTGCCAAGAAAAACCTGGATCATTTAAAGCGCATGAATATCAAACCGCCTGTATTAGTCATTTTTGACAGGGGGTATCCATCCATGGAATTTATTGATTTTCTGGAAACGGAAAAGATCAATTACTTATTCCGTCTATCCTCCAATGATTATAAATTTGAGCGCAAAAATATGGCATCCACTGACGAAGTCATTCCCTTTGCATACATGGAGATAATCTTGTCATCAATCGAAGAAATGTCTTTTTGACGTTTCGGAAGCACCTGTGGCTCAAATGAACTCTGACGATCCTGAGGTACATCTACCTGAAATTCACCATATTTACTACGAACAATCTTGGATTTCGTACCATTACGGTAGTTAGGCTCACCGGATCTTTCATAACGATTATAGCCAAGATGGTCATCCATTTCTGTTTCAAGCATATCTTGAATTGTTCCGGAAAGTAGATCTTTTAAGGCATCCTGAATATCCTCAGCAGACTGGATATCGTACTCCTGAAGTAATCCCTGAATAAGATTTCTTTTTCCTTCGGTCATTGGTTTTGGTTTGTAAACTTCTTTTTTTCTGTTTGCCATAATAAAAGGCCTCCTATGATTTTAATATTTTATCATAGAAGACCTTTATAGTGTTGAATTTACAGAGATTATTTCACGGGCTCGTTA
>NZ_CABVDF010000093.1:0-9992 GCF_902497045.1 uncultured Blautia sp.
TAATAGCCAAACCTGGATATGTATCCATGCTTGGCTATTATTGTTGTTATGCTATAAAAAAAGTTCTCATCTGTTTTCAATAGCTTTTTACTGTTACAGTCCGGGATCTTGCAGAAAATAGCTTTCGATACTGATTTAGTTTTTTTCTGGGAACCCGGATCGTCATTTTCTGGGAACCGTAATCAATCTTTGCAGAGACCTTACTTAATTGTGTACTGGTTATTTTAATGATACACTTACGTTTTACTCTGCCAAATGAGTAGGTGCCGATCTGTTTCAGTCCGGTACCAATAGTGATGCGGTTCAGGCTACGGCAGTTGTAAAAGGCTCTGGAGCCGACAACAGAAACATTATTTCCAATGACCACATTCGTAAGTTTGTTTTTCCCCCTGAAAGCATTGGTCCACACAGAGGTTACCCGATAGGTGATTCCCATATACCGGATACTGGAAGGGATAACCACTTTTTTTATGTTAGGGTTCGTGGTGCCGCAGCAGGCAACTGTTTGTTTGCCGGTAACCTGATAGATCAGTTTTGTGGAAGGGATACATTTGCTGCCCCATTTTGCATAAAGAGTGATATTTCCTTTGATGGTCAGCGTTTTTCCGGGAAGATAAGTAGCTCCTGTTCCGTCCGCTCTGGTGTTCCAGCCAAGGAAAAAACGGGAGGTACAGTAAGGGGCGGATTTTATCTTTATAGACTGACCGGAAGTATATCTGGTTTTATCAGACGGCATGCTTCCTGTGGGAAGGCTGGTGTTAGCTTTATATACCACCTGATAAGTCCGGGGAACAGGAGTGGATGTAGGCCGTGGTGCTGCCGTGGGGCGCGGAGTGGATGTAGGCCGCGGTGCTGTTGTGGGGCGCGGCGTGATTACTGCCGGTGCTTCCAGTGTTCTTGTGTGTGCTTTTATGCAGAAGCAAAAATTGGATTTAGAAGCAGCGCAGTCCGTCCATCTGGTGCCGGTGGAAGACAAAAAGCTTTGTCCCGGTTCCAGTCCGGCAATGGATCTGAACCAGGATCCTGATGCAGAGGAGGTATTTGCTTCCACATAATATTTCGTTTCATATGGAAAGGTAAGTACCACAGAATACTTACTTCCCTGTACAAGCTTTACCGGATTGTCAAGTTTCAGTGTATGAATGCCTGCGATAGGCTGGGTATACTCTATCGGAGTACGAAATGCGGGGGTTCCGCTGGCAGGATTCTGTGGATCGGAAAGATCTGTGTAGATCTGGATGCGGTATGTAGTAAAATCCTGCTTGCTGGAAAGAACGATCTCTCCAAGCTCTTCTGCATTGCCCTGGCCGGCAGAGACGGTAAAGACATTAGCAATGGAACTGCCGGCCTTTACTGTATAACTGGTTGTTCCGGAGGCGGCGCCATCGTAAAAATAGTTATTGGGATACTGAGGGGAGGTAATGGCAGTATTGCATACAAGGTTTGAGATGGATGCATCTTCATAGGAAAGATAGAAGTATCCATTTTTTCCCCAGGATGATCCGTAACTGTTTTTTACGATCCAGGCTCCGTCTTTTTGAACCATGGAAGCTGCCGGGAAATTGGACTTGGAGTAGCTGTCATCCCATCCTACGATAGTGACTGCATGATTTACCTTTCCTGCAGTGGGGCAGCATGCAGCAGCTGTTTCCGGGCGGTAATAAACTCCGGCATTATCCATCAGTATCATGGCAGAAACAGATCCGTACTCAGAAACGAGCTGCTTCATACGTTGTTGTGAATAGGCGGAAAATATGGCATCCTTCAAACAGACATCGGTATTATAGGCAATGGCCGGATCCAAAGGACGGGACAGATCCAGAGTATGTGTGGAGTCAGTGGGAAGAGGTGCCTTTCCTTCGGATACCATACCGGACCATGTGCTCAAAAAGAAAGATGCGACCATACCGTTTCCGCTGTCATGGTAGTTTTTTCCAAGATGGACAATCCTGTCATCAGGAGTATTTCCCAGAGGATCATTGACTCTGTTGGCAAAAAAGTATGCAAGGTGTTCCTCAGAAAGATCCCAGGTACCAAGCCCCTGTTTCAGAAGAGAGGTCTCAAAATTGGAAGCAAGGCTGAAAGCCCAGCAGATATTGAAGGGATTCTGATTTTTTACAGAGGAGATGATGCCTGACTGCCTGGAATCATAATAAGAAGGCAGAAGGCCGTATTTGCTTATGCTGAGATCACTGTCGGGATCTTCTGCAGGAGAAAACGCAGGCATGTTTTCCATGAGATCCAGCTGTTCCTGAATTTCTTCTTCCGTCATAGGACGTCCAAGTATATAATCTGCGTCTTCTGTGTTGTTTATTGTATCTCCGGAGGAAAAGAGTTCTTCTTCCATTTCCCCGGAGGAAAAGTCTTCTATGTTCTGGGAGCCGTCCAAAAGATCAGCATTTCCTTCCGGCTCCGTATACTCAGGAGCTTCTGTGATTTCAGGATCTTCGATAAAGATATCCTCCTGAGCGGTTTGATCAGAAGCAGAAAAAGAATCTTCCGGGTCGGCGAGACTGATATCATTTTCAGAGGAAGTATCCTTTGAGAATGGGACTGTTTCACTTGCGCCAGATGAGAAGCCGGCTGCAGATACAGAAGAATTTCCAATTAGAATGGCAGTACTCAGAAGCAGGCTTAGAAGCTGTTTTTTGCGATATTTCATGAGGATCCTCCTTTATTTTTATATAAATACAGGTTGCTTAACTAAAATATAGCGATTCTTGAAAAAGATGTCAATGATATATAATAATAAAGCAGCATAAGCCCCGGCTTCGGAACTTATGCTGCCTGAAGAATTTATCATATATCGTTGATCTGCTGCACCCCCGGCGGATCAGTCATATATCCAAATGCTTAGTCGTTGATTACAACGCCTTTCTGAAGCATAACATTTGCATACAGAGCTTTCTCGCTGGTAGAGATGATACAGTAAGCTGTCTTAGCTTCATCATAGAATTTGAAACGCTCGATATTGCCTACTACTGCATCGCCTCTGTCATCATACTTGCGGATGATTTCTTTGTATGTATCCCAGATTGGTGTTTCTACAGTATCACCAGGCATAACTTCCATGAGATTTACCGGTTTCTCTACATAGGTATCCAGTGGGAATACTTTCAGGATAGCTTCCAGGATCTCAGGAACACCGTGACCGTCACAACGGATGGTGATGGCATTTTTGCCCATGGATTCAACCGGGAAGTTTCCGTCAGCGATAACGAGACGGTCGCTGTGACCCATTTCACATAATACCTTTAATAATTCTGGTGATAAAATTTCAGGAATTCCTTTTAACATTTCAGTACCTCCGATCATTTTTTTCTATCCTAAACTTTACCTGTGTTCTTCTCAAGTTTCAAGAGAATATTTTCCTTTAAAAGATGAATATTTTACTGTTGACAGAAACGTTTCGGTATTATAAAATGAGGTCAAAACAGAAACGTTTCGGTTTTTGCTCTGGAAAGAATCTGAAGCAGCAGAAATCAGAAAACAGTCAGATCATATTTTACAATAAGGAGGACATCATCATGCCACTTGTAACATCAGAAGAAATGCTGCTGAAAGCACAGCAGGGCGGATATGCAGTAGGCGCTTTTAATGCGGAGAATATGGAGATGGTAAAGGCTATCATTGAAGCAGCAGAGGAGTTAAATGCTCCTGTTATGATCCAGACAACTCCATCTACTATTAAATACGGAACAGTAGAGACTTATGGAGCAATCGTAGCGGCAGAGGCAAAAAAAACCAGCGTTCCGGTTTGCCTTCATCTGGACCATGGCAGCAGTTTTGAACTGGCTGTACAGGCGATGAAAGCCGGATATACATCTGTAATGATCGATGGTTCAAAATTTGATTTTGAAGGAAATGTTGAAATCACAAAAAAGACGGCAGATGCGGCCCGTGCGCTGAATATTCCCTGTGAGGCAGAGCTTGGCAAAGTGGGCGGAAAAGAAGATGACCTGGAGGCTGAGGCTGATACCAATACAGATCCTCAGGAGGCAAAAGAATTTGCAGAGAGAACAGGAGTCACATCTCTGGCAGTGGCAATCGGAACAGCACACGGATTTTATGTAGGAACACCGGTGCTTGACAAAGAACGTCTCAGTGAGATTCGTAAGGTTGTAGACATTCCGCTGGTTCTTCATGGCGCTTCCGGTTTAAGTGACGAAGAGGTAAAAGATTGTGTAAGACGGGGAATCTGTAAAGTGAATTTTGCTACAGAGCTTCGTGAGGCATATTCTAAGGCAGTAAAAGAAACCTTTGCAGAAAAAGAGAATACCATTGATCCAAAGGTTTACGGACGTGCTGCGATCCAGGCAGTCAAAGAACTGGTAAAATATCGTATGCAGGTTTGCGGCTGTGACGGAAAAGCCTGAAACACGGTAATATGCAGAGGTGATTTTTATGGCAGCGACCATGAAAGATATCGCAAAGCTTACCGGACTGGGGCTTGCGACTATTTCTTCTTACTTTAATGGAGGAAATGTAAGAGAAAAAAACAGAAAAAAGATTGAAGCAGCCATTGAAGAGCTTCATTATGAAGTGAACGAGGTTGCCAGAAATCTGAAAACAAATGCCACAAAAACCATCGGTGTGGTGATACCTGAGCTGAATAATGTGTTTTGTGCGGAGATCATTACCGGAATGGAGGATATCCTGAGAAACCATGGGTATGCAACGATTGTCTGTGACTGTCGTACCGACAGGAAACTGGAGCATGAAGCAGTCGATTTTTTAAGCCGAAAAAGGGTGGATGGGATCATCAATATGCCCGTTGATGCAGAGGGCGGTCATTTGAAGGAGTTCCAGAAAACTGGAAAGCCGATCGTTCTGATCGACCGTAAGATACAGGGCGTTTCCTGCGACAGTGTTCTTGTGGATAATGAGCAGGCTGCCATAGATGCAGTAAGGCTTCTTTACGAAAACGGACACCGGAATATTGGAATTATCGGTGGTCCGGAAGAAATTTCCACAGCGCAGGAAAGACTGCGGGGATATTGCAGTGAGTTAGATGAACTGGGAATATCAATAAAGAAATCTCTGATAGTCCATGGGGATTATACCATTCAGGGCGGTGTCCGTGCCATGGAGGAGCTAGTGAAAAGAAACCCGGAAATGACGGCGGTATTTGTGACCAACTATGAGATGACCCTGGGCGCTGTAATAGGCAGCAATGAACTGGGAATCCGGATTCCGGATCAGATTTCCCTGGTTGGTTTTGATAATCTTTCTTTTGCCAGGGCATGCAATCCGAAACTGACCATTGTATCCCAGCCCACAGAGAAGATTGCTGAAAAAGCAGCAGGGCTTATGTTGTCCCGTCTGGAAAAAAATGACGGATCGTCTCCTTATCAGACAGAAAAACTGGAGGCAGCTATTATCCATGGAAAGTCTGTTGCACAGATCAGAAAGGGAGAAAAATGAAACAATTATATTTGCTTGGAATCGACATTGGAACAAGTGCCTGTAAAGCAGCTCTTTTTGACAGAAAAGGACAGGTTCTTGCAGCGGCAAACGGCGAGTACCCGGTATATTATCCGGAAGAAGGATGGGCAGAACAGAATCCGGAGGAATGGTGGAGTGCTGTCTGTGAAGCAGTTCGCCAGGTAATCCGAAAAGCAGGCATCCAGCCGGAGGAGATTGCCGGAGTGGGAATCGACGGACAAAGCTGGTCTGCTATTGCTATTGACAAAGGTGGAAAAGTACTGACTAATACGCCTATCTGGATGGATACCAGAGCACAGTCCATCTGTGACCGTTTAAATGAAGAAATTGGGGAAGATGAAATTTTTCGTATTGCCGGAAATTCCCTTCAGCCTTCCTACACTACGGCAAAGATTCTCTGGTATAAGGAAAATCTTCCGGAGGTGTACTGCAAAATCTATAAGATTCTCCAGTCCAACAGTTACATCGCTTTTAAACTGACTGGTCAGATATCACAGGATCTTTCCCAGGGATATGGACTCCACTGTTTTGATATGCGTACCGGACAGTGGGATGAAGAAATGTGCAGGAAAATGGGAATCCCCAGGGATTTTCTTCCGGAAATTGTTCCAAGTGATCGTATTATAGGAACAGTAACAAAAAAAGCAGCAGAGGAATCCGGACTTGCAGAAGGCACTCCTGTGGCAGCAGGCGGTCTGGATGCAGCCTGCGGAACCTTAGGCGCAGGTGTGATACATTCTGGAGAGACACAGGAACAGGGCGGACAGGCTGGAGGAATGAGTATCTGCATTGAAAAATATCAGGCAGACCCCCGTCTGATTCTGGGATTCCATGTGATCCCGGGAAAGTGGCTCCTTCAGGGCGGAACTACAGGAGGAGGCGGCGTTATGCGCTGGTTTGAGAGAGAATTTGCGGATTACGAGCGTCTGATGAGAGAGCAGACAGGAATCTCTTCTTTGGATCAGCTTAATGAGATCGCTGAAAAAGTAAAACCTGGATGTGATGGACTTGTATTCCTTCCTTATATGGCCGGAGAGCGGTCACCTATATGGAATCCTTATGCAAAAGGTGTATTTTACGGACTTGATTTTTCTAAGACAAAGGGTCATATGGTACGTGCCTGTATGGAAGGAGTGGCGTTTTCTCTCCGTCATAATCTGGAAACAGCAGAAGAAGCCGGTGCGAAGGCAGAAATCCTTCGGGCTATGGGAGGATCTGCAAACTCCCTTCTCTGGACGCAGATCAAATCAGACGTTACAGGAAAAACAATGGCAGTTCCTGCTTCAGATACGGCAACCACTCTGGGGGCAGCGCTTCTGGCAGGTGTGGGCACAGGATTTTACAAGGATTATGAAGAAGCAGTAGCTGAGACGGTAAAGGTGACCAGAAAACATCAGCCAGATCCGGAGAAAAAAGCAGTATATGACAAAAATTATGAAACTTATCTGGAATTATACCGGTCTTTATCCGGTCTTATGAAAAAAGCATAAAGAAATGGAAGGAGTGTTTTTATAATGAAAGCAGCAGTTGTTGTGGCAAATGAGGATGTGCAGTATCAGGAGATTCCGGAGCCTCAGGTAAAACCGGGTTATGTGAAGATCAAGGTTCGTTATTCCGGAATATGTGGTTCTGATATCCCACGGGTACTTCACAACGGCGTACATTTTTATCCCATTGTTCTGGGACATGAGTTTTCCGGTGACGTAGTAGAGATTGGAGAGGGTGTCAAAAAGGTGAAGGTTGGAGACCGTGTTTCAGGAGCTCCTCTTGTACCCTGTATGAAATGTGAGGACTGTCAGAAGGGAAATTATTCGCTTTGTAAACATTACAGTTTTATCGGCTCCAGAGAACAGGGAAGCAATGCAGATTATGTGGTAGTTCCGGAACAGAACGCAGTTCCCTTTGATGCCTCCATTCCCTACGAGCAGGGGGCTATGTTTGAGCCTTCCACAGTAGCTCTTCACGGTCTTTTGCAGAATGACTATCAGGGGGGTGAATGTGTTGCAATTCTTGGAGGCGGTACCATTGGTATGTTTACTATGCAGTGGGCAAAGATTTTTGGTTCCAAAAAGGTGGTTGTCTTTGACATCAGTGACGAGCGCCTGGAGCTGGCGAAACGTCTTGGTGCAGACGAAGTGGTAAACACTACAAAAGAAGATTACATGAAAACCGCTATGGAGATTACTGAAAACAAAGGATACGGCTATGTATTTGAAACAGCAGGTCAGGTTCCGACGATGCATATGGCATTTGAACTGGCGGCAAACAAAGCACATGTATGCTTTATCGGTACTCCTCATCAGGAACTTTCCTTTACTCCGGCACAGTGGGAAAATATGAATCGTAAGGAATTTAAACTTACGGGTTCATGGATGTCCTACAGCGCTCCGTTCCCGGGAAAGGAATGGGAGCTTACCGCTCATTATTTTGCAACCGGACAGCTGAAATTCGATCCTGGATTTATTTACAAAAAGATTCCTATGAGCCAGGCCCAGGAGGCCTTTCAGCTTTATAAAACCCCGGGTCTTGTAAAGGGAAAGATTCTTTTATCAAACGAGGAAAATTAAGATGATACTGACAGTAACTTTAAATGCCGCCATTGATAAGCGGTATGTAGTGGAAGATTATCAGGAAGGGCAGGTAAATCGGGTAAAAGAATGTTCCTATGTTCCTGGAGGCAAAGGTCTGAATGTTTCCAAGCCGGCTTCTATATACGGAGCGGAGGTTGTGGCAACCGGATTTGTAGGCGGTCATGCAGGAAATTATATTGAGGACTCCCTGAAGCCATTTGGAATCAAAAGTGAATTCTATCATGTGGAGGCAGAAAGCCGTTCCTGCATTAATATCTGGGATGAAGTAAAGCATGTACAGACAGAATTTCTGGAGCCGGGCTTTACACTTACAGAAAAGGATTTTGATGGATTTGAGCAAAAATTCCGTACTCTTGTAAAAGATGCAAAAATTGTGGCAATGTCTGGAAGTGTACCAAAAGGACTGGACGGAACTGCCTATCAGCGTCTGGTTAGAATTGTAAAGGAAGCTGGAAAGCCGGTTATTCTGGATACCAGCGGGCAGCTTCTGGAAATGGGGATCCAGGCGGCGCCCACCCTGATCAAGCCAAATATTGATGAGATCCGGATGCTTACGGGAAAGACCTGCGACGATATCAATGATATTATTGAGGCGGCAAAAGAGATCCACAGAAATGGTGTGGAGATTGTGGCGGTTTCCCTTGGTGCGGATGGTTCCCTTGTTGTGGGAGAAGAGGGTACATTTCGGGCAGAGGTGCCGAAAATTGATGCGGTAAATACAGTAGGCTGCGGCGATGCCATGATCGCGGGATTTGCCATTGGCATGGAGGAGGGACTTTCCATTCCGGAAATGCTGAGAAAGGCAAGTGCTGTTTCCGCAGCTGCGGCTATGCGGGAGGAAACCGGTTTTTTCTGTATGGAGGATATGGAAAACCTGCTTCCTGAGATTAAGATTACGAAACTGTAATGAGTAACTGTTTCAATAAGCAGAACTCATTAGGAAATATAAAAAAGGAGAAAAAAAGATGGCAGAATTTATTAATCCGGCACTTGTGCCAAAAGTAACTCTCCCTTCCGGTGAGAAAGTTCCCTGTGTAGGAATGGGAACCTTTGGTTCCGACCGTGTTTCCGCAGAAGACGTTTCTGCAGCAGTAGCCGGTGCAGTACGCTGTGGTTACCGAATGTTTGACTGCGCTGCCTGCTATGGCAATGAGGTGCAGATCGGAAAGGTATTTAAGGACGCTTTTGAGGAAGGTGTGGTGGAGAGAAAAGATCTCTTTATTATGACAAAGGTATGGAACGACATGCACAGAGATGTAGAAAAAGCCTGCAGAAAAAGCATCCAGGATCTTCAGTGCGACTATGTGGATCTGTACTTTATCCACTGGCCATTTCCGAACTATCATGCGCCGGGATGTGACGTGGATTCCAGAAATCCAGATTCCAGACCTTTCAGTGTAGAGGAGTTCATGGATACCTATCGTCAGTGTGAAGAGCTTGTGGAAAAAGGTGTGATCCGCTATATTGGTATTTCCAACATGACGATTCCGAAGCTTGAGGCAGTGCTTCCGCTTATGAAGATCAAACCGGCGGCGTGTGAGCTGGAACTCCATGTATGCTTCCAGCAGCAGGAGCTTTATGATTATCTGGTGGCACA
This sequence comes from uncultured Blautia sp., assembly GCF_902497045.1. Classification (NCBI taxonomy): domain Bacteria; kingdom Bacillati; phylum Bacillota; class Clostridia; order Lachnospirales; family Lachnospiraceae; genus Blautia; species uncultured Blautia sp. Next base: position 9,634 of record NZ_CABVDF010000093.1, read on the forward strand.
CAATATTCAGCCGGTAGGCTACATGCCCCTGGGATCACCAAGAAGGCCGGAAAGAGATATCTGTCCGGAGGATGTGGCAGATCTTCAGCTTCCGGAGATGAAAGCCATTGCAGAGGCTCACGGCGTACATCCGGCGCTTATTGCTCTGAAATGGGCTCATCAGAGAGGCGAAATATCCATTCCGTTCTCTGTACATAACTTTTCATCTAATCTGAAATGCGTGACAGAAGATCCTCTGACAGAAGAGGAAATGAAAACCATCTCCACTTTGGAAAAAGGAAACCGCCTTGTAAAAGGTCAGGTATTCCTCTGGGAAGGCGCCAATGACTGGCATGATCTCTGGGATGAGGATGGAGATC
>NZ_CABVDF010000094.1:0-9920 GCF_902497045.1 uncultured Blautia sp.
TTCCTCCTATTACGCTACATGCAATTCTCTATTTAAAAGTACCTCAAATACTTTAAACCCATAGATAAATCCCTGCATTTCTGCCTCGATTGCAACTCCCATTACTGAGTCCTCGACTTTTCTTTTAGCTGCTACATCATCATTCAGCCCGCCCATTGCCTTATAAAATTCTTCGTATTTTGCCCCCAGTTCTTCTATTTCTCTATTCTCGATTGCTGGGCCTTCTATAAACTGATCGAATAGATTCTTTATGTAACTGCACTCTGTTCTGGATCTTCCCTTCATCAGGATATTTTCCTGCGTTTTTACTCCATGGAAATGCTGTGTGATTAAATCATTGAATTTCCCAAGTCCTTCCATGAAAGCCTTACTACGTTTTTCCTCAGCGCATATCTTTTCAATGTAAAGCTTGCAGCCTTTTTCACTCAATTTCCAAATCGGATGTTTTCTCTGTTTTCTATACGGTCTATATGCAATCTCGAACTCCTTCTTTTCGTCTTCGGACGCTTCCGCATTGTAAAACCGAGAAATCCGGTTGAAAATTCTCGTGTGTGTACTCTGGAAAATTTTTGCGATTTCCCAACTGGTAAGCGGATCTGTTGGTTGTGTTGTGCCTTCTGCTACTTTCCTGATAAGCTCTGCAGCCTTTCCGATTTCTTCCGGCGTGATCTTAATTTCGTTCATCCTTCCAGCTCCTTTCTCAAAGCCTGCAGAAGAGGATGCCAAGGCCTAGCTCCTCTCATGCGCTTCACGACTTTTCTCAGATCAATCTCTTCCTTGCTGATGCTTTCCATTCCGATCAGCTTATCGCTGTTCCAACGGATTGTCTTATCCTTGAATCCATCGGTCAACTTTACTTCTCCAGCTGCACACTGTTTGTCCTCGAACATGACCCACTTTTTTCCATTAAGGATGCAATAACCAACAATCATTTTTCACGCTCCTCTCTAGCAAAACCTCCATGTTTCTTAATAACTTCACCAATTACTTCTATCGGCACATACGCATAAACTGTCTCTGTTAAATCTTCTAGATTTTCTGCATACTGCTCAATCAGTTCTTCCTCTCTGTTCGGAAATCCGATTTCGCAAGCTGTATACTCTCCGTCCGAAAGATTGAGTCTCGGTATGCTATACAACATAGTTCCGGCTTGCACTGACATTTCAAATCCATCTCGGCATCTAACTCTAGGTCTTCTCCGCTGCATACCGTCTTTGATTCCGTATGTATCTCTCAAAAATTCCTTAATGCTGCTGTATGTTGGTTTATATTCCGTATCAACATATTCGCCCGGGAAACAATTCCCGCAGTATCTCCAGACCTTATCCTCTACTTTCGTAAATGTTGTATATGTCATCATGTACTTTCCTGTTCTCGGATTCGGTCTGCTATCATGTGGCTCTCCCACCTGTAGATACCCCGCTCCCATATTTCTCGGTGGCAAAATATTCAAGAAGTACCAGTAGACATCTTCGTCCACCAGCTCCCCAGGCTTGCAAAAATCATCCCAGTTTTTCTCGCTTTCTTCCCATCCTTTAAGTGTCTTGATCTCTTTCTGCTTTTCTTCGCTCATTCTCTGCATACTCCCTTTCTTTTATTGCGATGTAGTCTTTGACATGAAAACCACTCAAAATATTGATTGCCTGCAGTTCCGACAGTCCGCATCTCCTTTGAAGTTCCTGCCGCAGTTTTCTTCTCTCGCCTGTATCTTGCCTTCCATTTTCCGGAAGATTTTCTGCCAATATTCTGTATTCATTGGCGATTTCTGCTGTGAGAAGTTCTGGCATTATACAGCCTCCACATATATGACACTATTTGCTTTGCAATTAAATTCCGGACAAAGAGAACTCCATAATTTTGCAAGATCCTTCATGTCTTCCGCATCCAGCTCTGTCTCATCTTCTTCGCCGTCCCTGTTTGCAAATCCAATTCGATATGTATTTTTTCGCCCGCCGTATGACTTTCTTACAATGCCTTTTCCGGCTTCTCTAATTGTCATTCTGCATCACCTCCAGTTCTTCTTTCACTCGGTTCAATGCGTATTTGCCGGCCGGATTCAACATTCTCTGCCATGCCCCCTGGGATGGTGCCCACTTAAAGCCATGCTTTTTCAAAACGGCTCTGACATCAGCCTCCGGCTTTCCATCAAAGATGATCTGCAGCCTCATAGCTTCCACATTCTCAACAACCTTGAACAGCTCAAATTCCGTTTCTTTTGTTCCCTTCTCCTTGACTGCTTTCAAGCTTTTCAATCTTTCCTCTACTCTATGGATATTTGCGTTGTTGTTCTGCAGGGCGTATGCTGGAAATCCAACTCTTCCCATAAAATCCGGGGTTCTCAGTTCCTGGATCTGCTCATCGGAATACCCCAGGATTTTAAGCTCCTCGTCTCCCTTTTTGGTATTCTTCAAGCGGATGGCTTTATTGACAGCTCTCATTCTTTCCTGGTTTTCTTTTAAAGCATCCAGCTTCTCTTCCAGGCGTTCTATAGCGTCCTCATCTGAGGACTTGATGATATCCTTTCCTCTCAAAATCCCCTTGATCTTATCCAGAATTTTCTGCGTCTCAGTATAAAACTGATGGTTCTTCTCCCAGGCCTGTACCTGTTTCTCCTTTTTCTTTACTGGAAAATTACCAGCACCCGAAATCATAACAGAAGGACATCTGCAGCCGATATTACTCTCCCGGTTCATATACTCAGCCATTCTCTTTGAATATCTCTTTGCCAATGCTTCAACTCTATCCGCTTCTTTTGGTCTTGCTTCTGCAACTTTCTCGGCCAGGTCATACACTCTGTCAACGTACCCTCTATATTCTTCTGTCTTACTTCCTGCCTTATAATCGCTCATGGACATCATATCGTGTGCGATCCTGGCCTGTTCTTCATTGATTGTGCAATACAATCTTTTCATTCAAATGCCCTCCTAAAATTATGCTGTGATCGGTTCTCTGTGTTTTTCCATCCTCACGTCTGCTCTTCCCGCAAGATTCTCTCTGTACTCTTTGAGGCTTCTCTTTGCATCAGCTCTGGTATATTCGCTGTTCTCACATTCCCAGCCATATCCCCAGTTTGTCATTATGTCCCACCGATCCTTTGTCTTTCTCTGATAGCTCATTAATACTCCTTTCTGCGTCTGCGAATCTCTCCGCTTTGAATTTCTCGCACTTGCGAGTATTGCAGGTAAAAAAATAACACTTACCACTCCAGGTCATTGATTTCCTCTGCTATTTTCGCATATCCATTGCTTTCAAGCAACCATATATCAAACTGTACTGCATGGTCGGAAAAGCTTACTCCGCTATCGTTCAGACTATAAAGCTCATCTCTGATTTCCATTACCATTTCCTCGCTACCAGTTGCAATCATAACAGCTACGATGGCCTGAACTTTTGCCTGTCCAGCATTCCATTCTTCTGAAAAAAGCTCTTTCTCGTCTCTTGCTGCTAATGCTGCTCTGTAATCGTTCATGTTATACATAATCTTTACCTCCAAGATGTTTTATTTGTTGTTTGATTATGTATATATTATAACTCGCACTTGCGTATTTGTCAATAGTTTTGCTCTATTTTGTCAATTTTTTCTCGCACTTGCGTTTTACAATTTTCACATCATAACCTGCGGCCTTGACAATCCTCACGAAATTCTCATATCTCATGTTCCCAGAAATCAATCTGCTTACTCTCTGCCTGGTGATTCCCATTTTCTGAGCCAGCTGAATCTGCGTCATTCCTTCCTTCTCCATCATTTTATTGATGATCTCTGCCGCATCTTCACCTCTGATCTCCGTTACGATTTCCCTTGCCGGATAAACTACCCTGCTCATTTCCAAACACCTTCCTCTTTCAAAACCTGTTTAACTGCTTCTTTCATCGTATCTGCAGATGCCACGTTTACGTCCTGGTTCTTTTCGTACAGGTTTGTGATCTTATGGATGATATCTAAATTGTCATTTAATCCTCCGGCAATGCCTTTAGGAATCCCCCAATATTCGCAAAACTCCTCGATGGCATTTCTTATGTCCTCTTCAAGATATTCCCCTTCTCTGATCCGGTATGCTTCTTCGATCTCGTCATCTGTCAGCTCAATTCTTACTGTTCTTTCATCGCAGATGGCAACGCTGCCATATTCTCCGACCTTACTTGCTATAGTTCTTTCAATTACCATGCCTTCCTCCGTTCATCAATACAGCTACGCCTTCCGGATAATTTTCATCAAACCAATGCCAGATTTCTATTCTGTCTGTTCCTTCCGGAAATCCCAGGAACTCTTCCAGAATAGCATCTGCATTATCAATGGGGATTTCTCCAAAGATCTGCCACAGCTTTTCCAGTTCCTGACTGTTGAAACAACCGGAAAAATCAACTGTTGCCATGCTGTCTATCTCCTTGCACCGAGGGCAATATTCCTCATCATTTCCATAATGCAGGCCCAGGTCGGAATCTCTTCCAATCCACCCGCACTTCTTACATTTCCAGATCAACATTTCCCATAGCCTCCCATTCTTCTGTCAACGTCACTGTCTCTCTCTTTGCCAATACCGCAGTGCTTAAATCAATACCATGGAAGATCTCCCGGTTTCTCACCTTTTCTTCAAAGCGTTTTCTACAGAGCAGTTCGTTTCCAAACACTCCTCCGATGTGTACATATCTTCCGCTATCAATTCGTTTTGCCAGCACTGTATACTCTGTGTCCGGTGGATTTACAGTGATAAGTTTCTTTGATTCTTCCTTGCCTGCGGTCCATTTTATTTTCTGCCCGCATTTCTCACAGTATGGTTTCTTTCTCTGATCGATTATCCTTTCATGTACAATTCTTCTCTCTCCCACAGTGCTGCTACAACAAGGACAACGAAACCAGTTATTTACCTGCGTCTTTGCCTCTCCATGCCCGTCTGCGTAATCAACAAATATGACACTTCTTTCGTTCATGCAGAGGACCGGCGGCATTGCTACTGATTTCTTCAATGCTTCCAAAATTTCCTGATCGTTCATTCTCCTCTTTCCTCCATGCAATCATTTACCAACTCTCTGATAATATCCATAAGTTTGTCTACAGCTGCTGGCTCTTTCTCATCCTTGTCACTGTAACCAATACTTTTTACTGTTTCCTGGATTCCCATTTTACTGAAGCATTCCGGACATAATGTAACTGATCTTGTGTATCCGTCCCAGCTCTGCGAACTCGGAATAGTGATCGTCACTACTTTCTTTGAGATTCTCTTGTGTGGATCAATCTCCGTTTTGCATCTATCACAATACTCTTTTACCATCTCTCTACCTCACTTTCTTGCTCCAACGTATAATAAAAACAACAGCATCAGTATAGCTCCCATGTTCTCGCCTCCTAAAAATATGATCTGCCATATCTTTTCATGAATTGTGATCTGACTACATTTCCTTCTACCTTCTCCATCTGTCCCTTGCTGTTGATAGCTACCGTATTTTTTAACAGCCACTCTCTTTCCCAAGCCAGCTGCCCGATCATCTTTGACATTCTCTCTGCCATAGGATTTTCGTGAATCCGGCACAGCTTCTGGCCCATATTATGACAGTTGTTACATACCGGAACTTTCAATCCGTCTTTCTCTGACAGTTCTCTTCCTGCTGTTCCAAAAATCAAGTGATGTTCTGCTTCTGCCTGCCGGCCACAAATGAAACAGATCGTTTCATGCTGTGTAACAATTCCTTTGCTCATTTTTTCTCCTTTCTTTAGCCATAGATAATTTCATCAAACAAAGTGTACTGGATGATTTCGTCCGCCATCAGTGCGTCAATCTGACTGCAGTCAATCTTGTTCTCGTATAAACAAGAGCTGCTGTTTCTTGAACAGTTCAGCCACTCCTGTAACCCGTGCAGAAACTTTTCCTGATCCATTTCGTACCATTCTGTTTCTTCATTGTCGAACGGTTCTTCCACATGAAATTTCAGTTTTCCGCCTCTGCTGATTTGATCGCTTGCGTGTTTTCCAAGGTAATTACCAACGACTCTTACGCTGTCGCACCAATAAGTGATCCCTCCTTCAAATGCAGTACAAAGAATATCGTCTATATCCTGTTCCGACACGTTGACGGATTTTCTCACAAACAACGTCTCAACAATTTTCTTTTCTTCCATCTCAATCCTCCAATTCTGTGCCACATACCGGGCACTTTTCAATCTCCTCGCCATAGGTCTGAACATATCCTGCACAATGCGGGCACCAAGCAATTTCGCCATTTGCTTTCCAGTCTTCCAACAGACTTTCTGGATGCTGCCAATCCAGTTCCTCGAACATTGTCTTCGCCTGTTCTTCGTCTCCGGCAAGTATTTTCAGTATGTCGTTCCTCGTATACTTTTCGTCCGACAATTCCGGAATATAGCAAACATCGTCTGGCCTGTTCTGAAAAGCATCTTCGTCCTTGAATATCCATCCTTGCCGGTAATAATCTCGGTCGATTATCTCTGGCTTGCTTCCATTTTCCGGTGAATAACTTCCGATCAGCAATGGAAGTCGCATCTGGCTTAACGCCTCACATAACTCCAGTATCATATTCTCAATAGCTTCTGCATCTTTTACCAGCTCTCTGGTCGATGGAACGCCGCTTATGCCATTGTGCCTTGCTTCGATCCACATCTCTATGTGTTCATCTACATCGAAGTCCTCATAATACATCTGCAGATTTTCCTTGAAACTCTTTGCCTGATCCTTTTCTTTGAAATCAATTATCATCGAAAAGTCTTCTCCTGCCGGAGATGCCTGCCCGATTTCAACATATGTCCTTCTATTATCCGGTTCAATATATACATCCCAGTTCCAGCCCATTTCCTCTGCTTTGCTAAGAAGCATTTTCAATCCACTTGATATTTCTTTGTATTCTGCCATGTTTTCACTCCTCAGTGTCCGAATAGTACGCATTAAATACAATGCCAGCATTAATCAACTTATCTTCCAGATAGTTTCCATAGCACCAACCGTCGCCGTCTTCCCAGTAACTATCCCATGCTTCCTGCAGAACTTTCTCTGCTCTCACAGCATCTTCTTCGCTCACAATGAAAATGCAATCCATCCATTCATTCATTTCTGAACGGATTCTAATGCAGGTGTCCTCAATTCTCTCTACCATATCAGCGCCAAACCTCCTCAAATTTTAAAAATTCCAAGTCTTCATCGCTATAGCCATTAGTTCTCAAATATGCCTTTGCTTCTACCTCGTTTTCAAACAGCTTTACCTTCCGGCTTTTTTCCATCAGCCACTCATAAGGGTTCAGCGTTATTCCTTCGATGTGTCGGCCTATACAGATATACTTCCTGATTCCTACCCATTGAAAAATCTTCTCCTTTGCAAATTCTTCAATGGCTTCCTGGTATGTTTTCTCCGACTCATCCCAATCGGTTCGCCCGTAGTTTTCTTCAAACTCATTGGCCCAAACCACAAACATTTGTTTCCAACCCATGCTGTCTGTTTCGCTCAGCTTTGGAAATTCTTTCTGCAGATTAACATATGTCCATGTAATCTCAATCAGATTTTCCGTTGCTCTATTAAACTCTGTCTGCTGAATATCTGAATATGCCATCTTCTCACTCTCCTATGTAATAACAAGTAAAATTCCAATGGTCCCCAAACTCGTAGTAAAGTCCTCTCTTCTCAAAGATTCTGTCGAACTTTTTCTTGATTCCTGGGTTTGTACCGTACCAGAGCATATGACAAACACTGCCTTCAAAAGCCATACTGAGGATATGGTCTTCTGCCACATTCTCAAAATATCTTCTTGGGTCCTCGTTTTCTCTCACAACCAGATGTTCCGGATCATTGTAATAGAATTCGCCTGTCTCCTTGTCGTGTGTGTCGAAGCATTTTCCATTGAAATAAATCTGAGTGTCCACCCACATATCGTGTTCCAGGAGAAACGTCCGGATCTCCACTGCAAGTTTTTCAATCTGCTTCTGTGTCAGCTTTGCTACCGTATTCATGCTGTTGCCTTTCTCTTGCTTCTGAGCAATCTGATCAGATGCTCTTTCGCTTTCTGATATTCTTTCTCTGATCTTTCATCCGGATAAAACATATCCATTTCGTACCAACCATCATACCCATGATCCGCCTCGAAACCATCATCCATAATCATTACCAGACATTCCGTTCCATAGTTCGATGTCTCGAATGCCACATATGCGCTTGTCTTCTCCTGGGCTTTCATTACCAGCCGAAACAACTCTTCAATTTTCTTTTTCATCCTACCACCTTTACATTTCTGCTATGCAGCGCATATACCATAGTTCCTCGTCCCTTTCCGGCAACCTTTGAAAATTCCTCGTCTGACATTTGATTCATGTAAAATTGCACTGCCGTCAACTCATCCTCTGTGTTGTAAATCTTAACTGCATAAAGCACATGGTCTGCTCCGGTTCTTCTCAGCGTTTCCGCTGCGCTATTTTCAAAACTCAGAAGAATTTTCGGAAGCTGAGAGAGGGGTATCTGCCCTCTCTGTACGCAACCATTAGTGTCCTTCATGCTCCAATTAATCATTTTCCCCATGGCCTTTAGCTTTCTCCTTTTCTGTTTTTTTGGTTCTTGTTCTCTTTGCCGCCGGCTTCTCTTCTGTCACATTCTCTGTCTTCGGCTTTCTTGCTCTTGGCTTTTTAACCGGTTCTTCTACTGGTTTCTCTACTGCTTTCTCTGCTGTCTTTTCTGCTTCAGCTGCCTGCTCTGGCAAACGCTCCTGTAATTTGTAACGCTTTCTGATGGATACTATCATCAGCTCAACTTCCGCATTTACCAGTTCCTTTTCTTCATCCGTCAGGCCTGCAACCAGGTCTTCTGACTCCTGCCAGTATCCTGCGTTATCCAGGAACCGATCAATTACCTTCTTTGCTCTGTCGTGTTTAACATCCCATTTCATCCTGCAATTTCTCCTACTTCTTCAAATTCAAAAACACCGATGCTCTTGATAAATTTCTTCGATGTCTTCATCCCTCTTCCTACCTGTTGACCGCTGATATACTGCCGGAGATAATAGCCGCCAACCAGTTTTACAACTTCCCATACCTTCTTTTCATTCCAACGATTCCGGTAATAATTTCTCTGTAAAGCCATCTTTTCATCCTCTCTATAAAATGCAACTTCCCTGCTTGCTGAAATCAACAACGCCTCTGTTCCATCCCCAGTTAGCTCTTTCTCGCTCTCTGATGTATTCCTGCTGGAGAATAGTTTCTGTCATTACCTGATTAAAAACCCATTCATTATCTCCATTAAATACCTCCTGGATGGTTCCTGAGGAAACCAGGAGCATCATATTGTCAAGTGATTTCTGATTTTCTCTGTATTTTCTTCTTGTGCCACCGATTGTAACAGTATTTAAGAATTCTGGTCTTTCCATGCTCTTTCTCCTTCTCTATCAATGTTTCCATCTTTTTTCTTCTATCTCGTCCACTGCCAAACCTATTACTGCTGTACCATTTGCCATTACCAACCAGAAGTTTAATGGCTCCATCCCGGTTGCCATCCCCCATGAAAAGTTGATAAACAACAACACTGTCAAAAATCTTCTCAGCTTTTTCATTGCTTTCTGTCCTCCTATATGGTAGACTTGATAGCCAAGGGGAGTTACCGCTCCCCTGCTACCAAGGAACTGTTTGTTCGGTTACTTAATCCAATTCAGAACTGCCGTAACAACTGCTAAAAGCATTGTTACTATGGCAACCACGATGCTTGTGAGGCTCTCGTAAAACTGGATTTTTAAAAGTTTCCGTTCGAGCAGTTCTTTTTCTTTGTCTTCCGGTTTCTTTCTTTTTGCCAACTGGTGTTCTCCTTTCAGATTATTTAATCATTCTCGCACTTGCGAACCATTTGGGTAAAAAAATAACACCCACCTGCTTGGTTCTTGTGTTTTGTTTGATTATGTATATATTATAACTCGCACTTGCGTATTTGTCAATAGTTTTG
>NZ_CABVDF010000095.1:0-9765 GCF_902497045.1 uncultured Blautia sp.
GTAAAATGAAAAAGAAGACAAAAAGCTATAAATATTTTTTCAGAAATATGGGATTGTTGTTTCCGTTTTTTCTTATCATAGTCTTTCTCATCAGTATATTTATGCCGGAACGTTCTTTTTCTGAAAAAGAAAACCGTGTACTGGCATCAAAGCCGGACGCCACGGTTTCTTCCCTGATCTCCGGCCAGTTTGAAAAAAAATATGATACCTATGTAAATGATCAGTTTCCGCTTCGTGACATGTGGGTAGAATTGAAAGCAGGAGCAGATTTTCTGATGGGAAAAACCAGATCCAATGGTGTTTACCTTGGAAAAGACGGCTATCTGCTGGAGGATTTTACGCCGCCTGTTCCAGAGCACCTCAATGCCACAACAGAAGCAATGACCTCTTTTGCAAAGGCTCATTCAGACATAGCGCAGTATGCGCTGATCGCTCCTAATGCAGTAAACATATTAAAAGACAAACTGCCTGCCGCCGCCCCGGTAAAAGATCAGAATGTATACATGGATGAACTTTTTTCCACCCTGGAGCAAAACGGCATATCCTGCATTGATGTAAGAAATACTTTTAGGCAAAACACGAATCACCAGCTTTATTATCACACAGATCATCACTGGACAACGCAGGCGGCTTATTTTGCCTATAAAGACGCTGCTTCAAAAATGGGACTTGATACCAGTGTCTGCTCTTATGAACAATTTCCTGTGACCGGAAGTTTTCAGGGCACACTGTCCGCCAAAAGCGGCTTCCGTTCCCACGAAAAAGAAGATATCTATGTATTTCTTCCCAAAAGCGACACACCTGCTCATGTTGTCAATTATGTTGACGAACAGAAAAAAACTGCCAGTTTTTATGCTGTAGAGCAGCTGAATGTCAGAGATAAATATGCCATGTTTTTTAATGGAAATCATCCCCTTGTCAGGATCAGTACACCTATAAAAGAAGACCGTACTCTTCTTGTACTGAAAGACTCCTATGCAAACTGCATGATTCCCTTTCTGGCGCCTCATTACCGCAATATCATTATGGTAGATCCAAGATATTATTATGATGATCTGGAAGAACTGATCCAGGTAGAAAACGTACAGGAAATCCTGTATCTTTATAATGCCAACACCTTTTTCAGCGATACTTCTCTGGAAATGACACTTTCCCCTCAATAAAACAAATCCCAAAGGAGGACTTATCTATGTTATTAAAAAATGGTTTCCTTGTAAACCCTCGTACAAACACAAGCCACATCACCGATATCCGTATCACAGACGGACAGATCTCTGAGCTTGGCTCCTGTCTTTCTCCTCTTGAAAACGAGCAGATAATCGAATTGGACGGACTTACTGTGGCTCCCGGACTGATCGATACCCATATCCATTTCCGGGATCCAGGTCTTACCTATAAGGAAGACCTGCATACAGGCGCTCTGGCAGCTGCAAAAGGCGGCGTGACCTCAGTAATCTGTATGGCCAATACAAAGCCCACCGTTGATTCTGTGGAAACTCTGAAAGACATTCTCACCCGCGGAGCAGAAGAAAAAATCCGTATCTATCAGACCGCAGCTGTTTCTCAGGGCTTAAAAGGTGAGATCATGAATGACTTTGATGCTCTGAAAGCTGCCGGCGCCTGTGGTTTTACTGATGACGGTATCCCGCTTCTGGATGCTGATTTCTGCAGCAAAGCCATGGAAAAAGCGGCACAATTAAATATGCCTATCAGCCTTCATGAAGAAGACAAAAGCTTTATCACCAATAATGGCATCAATGCCGGAGAAGTCTCAGAAAAACTTGGAATCAAGGGATCTCCCTCCATTGCCGAAGAAGTTATGGTAGCCCGGGATTGTATGCTTGCTCTCCATACCAAAGCTCCTGTAGTGATCCAGCACATCAGCTCCGGAAACTCCGTTGCACTGGTTCGCCTTGCCAAAAAACTGGGAGCCGATATCCACGCTGAAGCAACACCTCACCATTTCACACTGACAGAAGAGGCGGTTCTTACCTATGGTACCCTGGCAAAAATGAATCCGCCTCTCCGCACTGAAAAGGACCGCCTTGCTATCATAGAAGGTTTGAAAGACGGCACCATCGACCTAATTGCCACAGACCATGCTCCCCACAGTGAGGAAGAAAAAAACAAACCTCTTACAGAAGCCCCCAGCGGCATCACCGGTCTGGAAACCTCTCTTGGCCTTGGTATCACAAATCTCGTAAAAATCGGTCACCTGACACTTATGGAGCTTCTGGAAAAAATGACCTGGAATCCTGCTGCACTTTATCATCTTCCTTCCGGCTCCATTGAAAAAGGCGCCCCGGCAGATCTGGTAATCTTTGATCCGGATGAAAAATGGACTGCGGACACCTTCCTTTCCAAATCTTCAAACACACCGTTTAAAGGTGCTGAGCTTTATGGAAAAATCCACTATACTATCTGCCATGGAGAAGTAGTTTATAAGGGATGAACCGATAAAAAACACTCTGAGAATCAGATTCCCAGGGTGTTTTTTACAAAAGGATCTCTTTAATAATAGATCAGAGTTTCTTTTTCAGCTCTTCATTTGCACGTTCCACATTCATCTTTGACATCAGCAGCGTAATAATCAGAGTAATCACAACCGGTATCCACAGATACATGATCTGGAGCATACGGATACAGGAAGCGCTCTGTACTGCAAGAGTTCCGTCAAATCCACTGAGATCCAGCAGCCATCCCGTAATTGCAATACCAATTCCACCGCCCAGCTTGATTCCAAGAGAAGTACAGGAATACATGGTTCCATCCACTCTTTTCTTTTTTGTCAGATAGGTATACTCGGAGCAGGATGCGATCACCGCATTCATGTCTCCCTGCCACGGGCCCATACCAAAGGCTGCGATTCCTGTAAACAGGAGCATCAGAGGAACACTTCCCATATAACCTGCCAGGACTACCAGAGCCCTTCCCACAGTACCAATGACATATCCTGTCAGATTCAGTTTATACATCCCGTTCCATTTTTCTACTAAAACAGGCGTAATCAGAAGCGCTATGATCAGAGGGATATTAATGGCCCAGGAAAATACTCCGTAGAGTTTTTCGTTTAAAAGAATATAGGTCATATAATAAATACCCATATTCAGCATTGCCGTATAGATCTGCTGCAGGATATAAGTCGCACAGATCATTACATAATACTTATTTGTAAAAAGAAGTTTCCCGGCATCGATCAAAGAATATTTTTCGTCTGTTCCTGATGTTTTTCCATCGTTTAACTCTTCTTCCGGCAGCTCTTTTACAGAAAATACAGAAATCGTATTTACTGCCAGTCCGATCACGGCATAGATCACAGCCACCATTCTCCAGCCGGCAGCGCCGCCGCCCATCCATTCTACAAAACCAATGGTCAGGGACTGGATCAGAAGGCTGGTGGAAAACGCAAATATAAAGCGGTAGGAGCCCATCTGCACACGTTCCTTACTGTTTTTTGTCACCAGTGCAGTCAGTGCAGAATATGCGATATTATTCGCTGTATAAAAAACAGCGTTTAATAATGTATAGGCAATAAAAAACCATGCATACTGGGCAAATGTTCCCATACTTGTAGGAATAGCAAAGATTGCAGCCAGAGTCACAGCACAGCCGATATAAGCCCACAGCATCCACGGACGGGCTTTTCCAAAGCGGCTCTTTGTCTTATCGATCATAGAACCAAAGAACACATCTGTGATGCCGTCAAAAAGCTTTGATACTGCGATCAGGGTTCCTACGATACCGGGATTCAGCCCTACTGTATTGGTAAGATAGATCATGACAAAGGAAGACAGAAACGCATAAACCACATTTCCGGCAATGTCACCGGAACCATATCCCACCTTATTGTACCATTTCAAGTATTTCTTTTCGTTCATTTTTCTTTATTCATCCTTCCCAAATAATAGTTTTATCTCAAATGTAAATTCTTCGGCATCCAGCTGATATTCTTTTCTTAATTCCGGTCCGCAGCTGTTGGAGCCGATTCCATTCTGTGCATAATCCAGACATACCACGGTATTTCCGGATCTTTCCAGCTGGAAATTGTGTGCTTTCCGGGTCAGTTCCTCCTGTGTAAAGTAAGACACGTTAAAAGAGAATGCCTTTGGCGCTGCTGCCGTAAATATTTTTTCGCCTTTAAGGATCTGCACATAATCACAGTCTGTATGACTTCCGTTTTCCTGCGGTCTCAGATAATCTTCATGCAGTTCCTGAATGGAAGCTTCAAAAAGTCCATGACTGCAGGATCGGCATTTATCAATATAGCTTTCATGAGGGCCAAGTCCATAAAAACAAGCCTTCTCATATTCCCCTTTCAGGAATAAACGGATACCAAATCTGGGGAGCTGCGGAAATTCCATGTCTTTTTTTACATTCATCTTTACCTGTATCTCACCGGTATTGGAAATCTCCCATAATGCTTCTACATCCAGGACTTTCTGCAGAGCAACTGCGGAAAGAGACAGGATACTGTGCAGGATCACTCTGCCATCTTTCATTTCCCAGCTTGTTTTATAGGCTCTGGTCCTGCTCCGGTCATACCCGGCATCTGTCCATTGCTGCTTCAGTTTCCGGTCATTATCCGTAGGCGCTCTCCAGATGTTTAATTCTAATGGAGCATCCAGAAGTTCTTCACCTTCTCTCTTCAGACTCTCAAAAAGCCCGGTCAGCTTATTAAAGGTATAACAGAATTTGTCCGCCTTTATCTATAATGGTCTCATAAATTAAGACACTTTTTCGGACATTTTTTAATGAATCTGATATACTAAATTCAGTATGAAAGAGAGGATTCATAATTATGTCCAGACAAAGAAGAAACTTTAGTGCCAAATTTAAATCAGACCTAGTAATTGAGCTACTTAAGGGTGAAAAAGATCTCAACACCCTGGCAACTGAAAATAATATCCAACCAAACCTGCTTCGCAATTGGAAGAAAGAATTTCTGAATAATGCTTCGGCTGTATTTGATGACAAGCGTGAAGAAAATCTCAAAGAAAAGCTTGCCGAAGAACGCAAAGAGAAAGCAGAGTATGCGAAAAAGGTTGGTCAGTTAACAATGCAGGTTGACTGGCTCAAAAAAAAATCTGAAGAAATTTGTGGACCAGACTACGAGAGTAAATTTAGTCCGAAACCTTTTGACGACTAAAGAACTCCCTGCTTCTGTTGGAGCAAAACTGCTCGATATTAACCGTACAAGCATTTATTATAAAAGCTTGCCCGTCTCAGAAGAAGAGTTGGAATGCAAAGCGATTATTGATCATCTGCATACAGACAATCCAACTTGGGGAGCAAGGCAAATGTCGGCACAGCTGAAAAACAGGGGATATCATGTGGGACGCCGCAAAGCACGTCGGTATATGAATGAAATGGATATTTGTCCTATTTATCCTAAAATGAATCTTTCTAAGCGTATGCAACAGGCCAAAGTATGTCCATATCTTCTACAAAATGCCGTAATTGATGCTCCGAATCAGGCATGGTCCATTGATATTACCTACATTCCAATCAAGCACGGATTTCTTTATTTAACTGCTGTTATTGACTGGTACAGTCGTTGTATCGTTGGTTGGGAAGTTGATGATACCCTAGATACCAGAATGGTTATTAACGCTCTTAAAAAGGCATTTAAAACAGCAAGACCGCAGATTTTAAATTCAGATCAAGGGTGTCAGTTTACAAGCCAGCGATACATTGACTTTGTGAAAGAAAATGGCATCCGTCAAAGCATGGATGGAAAAAGTCGCTGGGCTGACAATATCATGATTGAGCGTTGGTTTCGCAGCTTCAAGTATGAGGAAGCGTATCTGACGCAATACAACAACATCAAGGAAGCAAGAACTGCTATTGGTCGCTATATTCACACATACAACTTTGAGCGATGCCATTCTGCCCTTGGTTATAAAACACCAGCTGAATGCTACTATCCGGCAATGCTTCTGCCGTATGTAGCTTAATGCATATACGGATCAGGGATCTTTTCTCTGATTCCAGGTAACTACCAATCATATCAGTTCATTATAAAAACCTTAGATTTTTGTCTTGACAACTGAACCACTATAATCCATACATACCTGTCGTTTTCCCAAACCTGAACAGCGCAGGTATAACCGTCATTTTGAGATCGCAGCAGTTTTTCTGCTTTCTGGTTTCTGCTGTCCTGATTTTTCAGAGGTATCTCGTCAAATCCCAGGAAGCTTCCCTGGGGCTGGATATCCGTACTGTTTTTTAAGTGGTAGGAAATTTTTAAATAGCACCTGCCACATTGGGGAACCTTTACTCTCAACTGTATGCTTCCTGTCTCATGAGGGCAGATTGATTCCGAAAGCTCCAGTTCTCCTTTTTCCACAGGCATTCCGTCGCAGCTGGTCTCATAAGTGAGAAAAAGGAAGTCTTTCAGATCTACATGATCCATATAATTTCTCAGACAGATCACACCGCTTTTCTGATCATAGGATACGATCCTTGCAGGGCGGTATACATTCTGGTATTCCAGCAGTCCGGTATGAGGGGTGCGGTCCGGAAAAACCAGCCCGTCCATGCAAAAATTGCCGTCATGCACTTCCTCCTGGAAATCACCGCCATATAAATATTTTTCTTTTCCGTTTTCCGCTTTTCCCTGATAAATCCCATGGTCGCACCATTCCCAGACAAAGCCTCCGCAAAGGATCGGATATTGACAGATCATACGAAAATAATCTTCCAGATCCCCAGGTCCGTTTCCCATAGCATGACAGTATTCGATCAAAAGGAACGGCTTATCCGGTTTCTTTTCCATGTATTCCTGTATTTCTTCCAGCGACGGATACATCCTGCTGAAAACATCAATGTTACTGTAATCATATTTTCTCCTGTCATTCCGGTAAAAAGAACTTTCATAACAGGTCAGCCGGGTGGGATCAAAAGCTTTTGTCCATTTCAGCGCCTCTTCAAAGGTACATCCGTATCCACATTCATTTCCCATGGACCAGATCACGATACTTGGACGATTCTTTTCTCTTTGTACACAAAGCATCGTTCTGTCCAGAGTAGCCGGTATAAACTCCGGATTATCAGAAATCCTCTCATTCCATCTTTTGCTTACGTTTTCCCAGCTGGAATCCTTCAGATACTGAGACTGTGTTCCATGACTTTCATTATCTGCCTCCGCGATCACATAGAATCCATACTGATCGCAAAGCTGATAAAAATACGGTGAATTAGGATAATGGCTGCTGCGGACTGCATTGAAATTATGCTGTTTCATCATCTGCAGATCCTTTTTCATCTGATCCAGGCTAATGGCAAAACCGGTAACCGGATCTGAGTCATGGCGATTGACTCCTTTAAATTTAACAGGAACCTCATTTTCATAAATCACAGCATCTTTTATACAGATTTCACGAATCCCAATCCGGTCTGTAATGACTTCATCCCTGCCTTCTATTACCATAGTGTAAAGATATGGCTGCTCCGGATTCCAGAGTTTTGGATTTTTTATTTCAAAAACTGCCTGATGTGTATAAAGGGAAGTCCGCTTTTCCTGAAACATCTGCACTGCCACGATATTCTGTTCCCTGTCATACACAGTAATCTTTACCGGAAAAGCTTCTCCCTGATAATTTGCCTGAACTGTGATCACCGCCTGATCTTTCTTGGTCTTCGTTGTCGTAAAATAATCATAGAGAATATTTTCAGGTCTGTTTAAAAGATATACATCACGGAAAATGCCGCTCATACGAAACTTGTCCTGATCCTCCAGATAGGTTCCGTCACACCATTTTAAAACCAGAACAGCCAGTATATTTTTTCCGTTTTGAAGCATGTCCGTCACATCAAATTCACTTGTAGCATGGGAAACCTGACTGTATCCGACATATTTCCCATTCATCCATACATAAAAACAGGAATCCACACCCTCGAAATTCAGATAAGCTTTTGGCGCATCCTTTTGTATCTCATATTCAAATTCCCGCACATAGGCTCCACAGGGGTTTTCCTGAGGCACATAAGGCGGATCCAGTGGAATCGGATATCTTACATTTGTATACTGATGTCTGTCATATCCGTCGTTCTGCCACACTCCCGGTACCTTTACCTGCACAAAATCACTGCATTCATATCCCGGTTCATAAAATTTTTCCTGCAGATCATAAATACTTGAAAAATATCGGAATTTCCAGTTTCCGTTAAGCAGGATCATTCTGTCAGAGTCTTCTCTGTTTTCTACAAGCGGCCCCATATCTCTGGATGCCGGTATATAATAGGCTCTGCAGGGCATGGTATTTTCATGCATTATTTTTAAGTCTTCATAATGTCTGGGCACGATCATTCTGGCTTTCTCCTTTTTCTTGTTTTTTCCCTTCAATTTACTTTGATTTTACTACCTTTTTACATATTTCGTCCATAAACCGCATTGGACAAAACATGCACAAAATGATACACTTATAATGAGATTCACAGTATAAAAAAACATTGTTAAAAACATCATATAAAAAAGCAGATTTATGGCTTACGAACCACAGAACAATATATCGGCTTTTTCCTCTGCCATTATAAGAAAGGAGTATCTATGTATATTAATTCCGGGTATCTGCACAATTCGCTGCTTGATTTTAAAGACAAAACCAGACCGTTAGTCGTAGGAAGCTGCGGAACTTACCGCCTTATCAAACAGCCAAGACTCCCTACTTACCGCCCAAAAGGCAGGATTGATTATCAGCTGCTTTATATTGCTTCAGGAAAAGGGCATTTCTTTTTAGATAATAAAGAGGAAATTATAGATGCCGGACATATGATTTTATATCGGCCCAGAGAAATGCAGAAATATATTTATTATGGTACAGATCAGACAGAAGTTTACTGGGTTCATTTTACAGGAAATCGTGTAAAAAATATCCTAAAAGAATATCATTTATTTGAATCCGCTTCAGTTATACAGGTTGGAAATTCTCCAGAATACCACCAGATATTCCGAAAAATGATACAGGAGCTTCAACTGACGAAACCACACTATGAAGAGTATCTGTCACTGCTCCTTAACGAACTTTTTCTTCTGATCAGCCGCCATCATCCGGAAAGTTCCAGACAGAATCGTTATCTTCAAAAGGAGATGGAACTGGCAGCTCAGTTTTTTAATGAACATTTTACAGAAGAGATTTCCATAGAAGATTATTCTGCCTCCAGGCATATGAGCACCTGCTGGTTCATCCGTAATTTTAAACGGTATCATAATCTTACGCCTATGCAGTATATTCTGAACCTTCGTATTACAAATGCAAAAACACTTCTTAGAACAACCACATATTCTGTTTCTGAAGTGGCATCCATTGTAGGTTATGATAATCCTTTATATTTCAGTCGGCTGTTCAAAAAACAGGTTGGGATTCCTCCATCTGATTTTCGTAATCAGGCAGTTCCTCCTGATGACTTTATACACAACAAAAAACCTTGAAATTCATATTTCAAGGTTTTTTAGAGGTGCCACCCGGATTTGAACCGGGGATAGAGGTGTTGCAGACCCCGGAAAAAAACCTCGGAACCCTCTAAAACTCTAAGGTTTTCCAAACTGTCCACCTTATATCCACCCTAATTTTCATGTTGCTTTCATGCCATATCAGGTATTTTACTGTGCCAAATCTATGCCACTTAGCACCCCTATGGGCATATTATATACATTTTAGTATCTTTCGTCTACAATTATTTTACTACAACTACAATATTATATGGAGGTTTATCGTGAATTATCAATTAGAGTTAAAACAAATTGTGGATTTTCCACGCTGCCGG
>NZ_CABVDF010000096.1:0-9735 GCF_902497045.1 uncultured Blautia sp.
TCTCAAAAATGAAATCCGGTCTTATTCTGTCATTTAATATCCAGTACCATCATCGGTATTTTTTATAATTTTAACAATACGGCTTGTTCCCAGACGATCAGCCCCCAGACGGATAAATTCTTCCGCATCCTCCAGAGAAGAAATACCGCCGGCTGCTTTTACCTTCACTTCCGGTCCCACATGTTTCCTCATCAGTTCCACGTCCGCAAAGGTTGCTCCGGATTTTGAAAATCCTGTAGAAGTTTTGATAAACTCTGCTCCTGCCTTTGTAACAATCTCGCACATTTTTATCTTTTCTTCATCTGTAAGCAGGCAGGTCTCAATAATTACTTTAAGGATCTTTCCGTCACAGGCTTCGTGAATGCTGCGGATCTCATCTTCAAGCTCCTGATATTTCTTATCCTTCAAAAGACCAATATTGATCACCATATCGATTTCTGACGCACCGTTGGCAATGGCATCCTTTGTCTCAAAAACCTTTGTAGCTGTCGTACTGTAGCCGTTTGGAAAACCGATCACTGTACAGATCGGAAGCTTTCCATCTACATAATCCGCACATTGTTTTACATAAGAAGCAGGAATACACGCAGATGCAGTTCCATATTTCATGGCGTCATCCAGAATCTGACGGATTTCCTCCCATGTAGCAGTCTGTGTTAATAAAGTATGATCTACTTTGCTTAAAATTTCTTTTTTATCCATAATTGTCCTTTCTGATAATCTATTTCAGTTTATCCAAAATTGAATGTCCAATCGTGCCCTCCGGCATCTTTACGCCGAAATTATCTGCAATGGTTGCTCCAATGACCGCAAAGGTATCGGTATCTTCCAGTTTTCCGTTTCCTGTCATAGAAGGAGAATATGCCACAAAAGGTACATGCTCTCTGGTATGATCCGTACCCGTATGGGTTGGATCGTTTCCATGGTCTGCAGTGATGATCAGAAGGTCATCCTCCCGAAGCACCTGCAGAAGTTCCCCAAGCTTCTGATCAAATTTTTCCAGTTCCTGTGCATATCCTTCTACATTACGACGATGTCCCCACAAAGCGTCAAAGTCCACCAGATTCGTAAAGCACAATCCTTCAAAATCTCTTCCTGCGATTTCAATGGTCTGTTCCATTCCATGAACAGAGCTTTTGGATTTATTGGATTCCGTCAGACCTTCTCCGTCAAAAATATCGAAAATCTTTCCAACAGAAATCACGTCGAGTCCCGCTTCTTTTAATGCATCCAGGGCTGTTTTTCCATAAGGCTTCAGAGCATAGTCATGACGATTGGCCGTACGCTTAAATTCACCTTTCTTTTTGCCCACATAAGGTCTTGCAATGACTCTTCCTACCTTCCACTCATCCTTCATGGTCAGTTCTCTGGCAATCTCACAGCAGCGATAAAGTTCCTGAAGCCCAAATGTTTCTTCATTCCCGCAAATCTGGAGAACAGAATCCGCAGATGTATACACAATCATATGACCTGTTGCAATCTCTTCCTCTGCAAGTTCATCCAGGATTTCTGTTCCACTTGCACTTTTGTTGCCGATGATCACACGCCCAGTCCTTGCAGAAAGTTCATCCAAAAGCTCTTTGGGAAATCCGGTATCTGTAAAAGTTTTAAATGGTGTGGTAATATGAAGTCCCATCATCTCCCAGTGACCGGTCATGGTATCCTTGCCTACACTGGCTTCTGACATCTCCATATAATAGCCAAGAGGCTTTTCTGCAGCCGGAACACCTTTCAGCGGATGAAGATTCGCAATCCCCAGCTTTTGAAAATTAGGAATATGAAAGTTTTCTGTTCTTTCCGCAATGTGCCCCAGCGTATCCGTTCCTGCATCTCCATATTCTGCTGCATCCGGCAGCGAACCGATTCCCATAGAGTCTACAACAATGGTAAAAACACGTTTAAATTTACTCAACGAAATGCATTCCTTCCTATTATAATGTGTATCTCAATATCCAAGATTTTATTTTTCTTTATCTGCACGGATCAGTTTACGGATTGCTTCTACTGCAACCTTGATCGCGGATTCTGTATCATGAACGATAGGATTGTCCAGTCCTGCTGCATTTCTCTCCTGATTTCCCACTACCAGGAAATCGGAACCGCAGCGTACTCTCAAATGGCTTGCTGCAACAAACAATGCAGCCGACTCCATTTCAGATGCTTTACATCCAAGGCGTTTCCAGGCTTCCCATTTATTCAGCAGTTCATAGCTCACCGGCATTCTTTCCGGCTCATGCTGTCCGTAAAAAGCATCTTTGCACTGAACAACACCTGCATGATACGTATATCCCAGTTCTTTTGCTGCTGATACCAGAGCGTTTGTCACATCCAGGTCTGCAACTGCCGGAAATTCGATAGGCGCATATTCTCTGCTGGTTCCTTCCATACGGATCGCACCGGTTGCAACAACAATGTCTCCTCCTTTTACATCCATCTCAATGCCGCCGCAGGTTCCCACACGGATAAAGGTATCTGCTCCGCAAAGTACCAGTTCTTCCATTGCGATAGAGGCAGAAGGACCGCCAATTCCGGTAGAAGTCACACTGACTTTTTCGCCGTCCAGATAACCGGTATAGGTCACATATTCCCGGCTGTCTGCCACCAGCTTTGCATCATCAAAAAATCTTGCGATCTTTTCACAACGTTTAGGATCTCCCGGAAGAATCACATAACGTCCTACATCACCTTTCCGAATCTGTAAATGATACTGCAATCCTGCTTCACCTGAATAATTCTGCATTTTGTTTTCCTCCTTTTATCGGGCCAGATTTTCCGGTCCAAATCCTAATGGCAGCAATTCTGCCAGACTATAGTTCATAATTCCGCCTTGTCCATCTTCCAGAAGGATCCGAAACTCCTCTGGAACACAAAACTCTCGCATAACCTGACGACATACGCCGCAGGGTGAACAGGTTTCCTTTCCCTCTGTTCCTTCCGTCCCGCCTACAATGGCAATGGCTGCAAATTCTCTTTCTCCTTCCGACACTGCCTTAAAAAATGCAGTCCGTTCTGCACAATTGCTGGGCGTATAGGAAGCATTCTCTATGTTGCATCCCAGATACACGTTTCCCTGTTTTGTCACAAGAGCTGCTCCTACCTGAAATCCGGAATAAGGAGTATAAGCCCGCTTTCTGGCCTCATGCGCCAGATCAAGCAGCTTCTTTTCATTTAGTTTTCCATTCTCCAGAACTTTTTCATCCATTCTTTTTTTCTCCGATCAGACGTATGGTCTCTGTCACCAGTTTCTTAAAGTCTGCTGCCACACGGTCTGCTGTCTCCTGCACCTCTTTATGATCCAGAGGCTGGGCAGACATTCCCGCTGCCATGTTTGTGATACAGGATATTCCACATACGTCCATTCCCATATGGTTGGCCGCCATTGCCTCGCAGGCGGTGCTCATGCCTGCTGCGTCTCCTCCCATGGTTCTGCACATCCGAATCTCTGCCGGTGTTTCGTAGTTCGGCCCTGTCAGCTGCATGTACACACCCTGCTGGATGCTTACCTTAACGTTTTTCGCCGCTTCTCTGATGATCTCCCGGAGTTCTTTGTTGTACACTTCGCTCATATCCGGAAATCTTGGTCCCAGCTCTTCCAGGTTCAGCCCGATCAGAGGACTTGGAACAGTCGTTGTGATATGATCTGTGATCATCATCAGATCTCCCGGGCGGAAGTTATAATTCACACCGCCGGCTGCATTTGTCAGAATGATTGTCTTTGCTCCCAGAAGTCCCATCAGTCTGGTAGGAAGAACCACATCCGACATCTCATAGCCTTCATAATAATGGACACGTCCCTGCATAGCTACTACAGGAACATCTTTTACATATCCAAACAGGAATCTTCCCTGATGTCCTGCTACTGTAGATACCGGAAATCCCTCGATCTCCGAATATTCCAGTGTTTCCACAACATCCATCTCCTGCGCATAATCACCCAGACCGGACCCAAGGATCAATGCCACCTCCGGTTTAAATGAAATACGACTTTTCACTGCATTGGTGCATGTGATCAGTTTTTCATAAATTCTATTTCCCATATCATCACCTCTCTATTAATGCTGATACCATTTCATTCATCTTCATGTACTGCTCTTTATTAATACTGAATTTATTTCCTTCTTTTGTGATCCATCCGTTTTCATGGAACTTTTTTACCGCGCGGTTGACTGTCCGGACACAAAGCCCTGTCATCTCAGAAAGCTCCGCTCTGGAGGAATTCACAAAGAACATCCCGTTTTTTTCATTTTTCTTATAGGTGTCCACCAGGTAAAGAGCAAGCCTGTCTGCACCCTGCAAAAATAAATAAGCTCTGCTTTTTCTATCTGTTTCCAATAAATAACGTCCTACGGTTTTTGCTTCCCGCTTCAATGCATTGATGTCTGTATTTAGCCATTTTTCATAGCTGTGTTTTGGAATCTTGATTGCAATACAGGGGGTCACTGTTTCTATGGTTGCTGTGTATGCAGGAAGATCCAGGACTAATTCCATACCGCCCATGGCTTCCAGTGTATTTACTCTCATAAAATCATACACAATCCCATAAATTCTGTAATCTGCTGCCCGTACGATTCCCTCGATGATCAAATAAATATATTTGACCGGTTCGTTTTCTCTGATAAATGTATAATCCTTTTCCATCTTAATGATCTGGAAAGAATCAATGAGCCACATAGGCGCGCCGGCAAAATACGCCTTTAACTCTTCATATTTTTCATGTTCTATTTCTCCAAGAACAGATATTGAATTATACAAATAGTCACTCATGATTTTCCACCTCATTTAGGAAAACAGGCTGCCCCACTTACTTGTGCGACAGCCTTTTTTGTTATTAGATCAATAGGTTCTCCATTCTGCGGAATTCCATTACTGGATCAGTTCCACTTTCACGTTCTCTGCCGGAACATCTGTTGCACTTGCTGCAACTGTATCATTTTCTACTTTGATGCTTCCGTCAACCAGACCCTGGAAAAGTTTGTCATAAGTAGCCTGGTCAAATTTTTCAAATTTGGATGTTTCCATCGGCAGTAAGATACCGTTGTCGGCTGCTGTAAGAGTTACAGATTTTCCGCCTTCAAAGGTTCCGTCATAATAAGATTTTACAGTATTGTATACAGAATCGCCAAGGTTCTTCATAGCAGATGTGATGACTGTATCAGACTCAGAAGACTGGTCAACGTCTACACCGATCACTTTTCCGCCGGAGGTCTCTGCTGCTTTCATAACGGAGTTTCCAACTGCACCGCCGCATGCAAAGATCACTTCTGTTCCTTCGTTATACCATGCAGCTGCTTTTGCATTGTTTTCCGGAGTTGCGTCAAAGTTTCCTACATAAGTATATTTCATGGATACTTCTTCTACGCCAAGCTCTTTTGCAGCTGCGTCAGCACCCTGAATAAATCCATAACCGTAACGGATTACTGCAGGAACTGCAATACCGCCCATGAATCCAAGCTTTGTATAACCTTCTGCTACTGCTGCATAACCAGCCAGATAACCAGCCTGCTCCTCTGCATAGAAGATAGACTCTACATTTTTCTCAATTCTCTGGCCCTCATTAGGATCTGTAGGAGCTGCATCAATAATAATAAATTTTACGTCCGGATATTTATCCTGTGCCTCCAGAACAGGATACTCAAACAGGAATCCCGGAGTTACGATAACCTTAGCACCGCCTTTTACAGCAAGGTCAATGGATGTGAGGCATGCAGCATCTGATTTTTCTGCCGGTTTATAGTATTTGCAGGTAATATCATTGTCTTTTGCATAGGCCTCCAGACCTTCCCAGGAGCCCTGGTTAAAGGATTTGTCGTCGATGGTTCCTACGTCTGTGATCAGAGCAAGTTCATATCCCTCATCTGCATGAACTGTTGCAGCTCCGCCCAGAACCATCACGCCTGCCAGTAATAAACTTAATAATTTTTTCATCATGTTTTTGTCCTCCTTTGGGTTTTTTATGTAAATTAATAAGTTTTCAGGTAAAAATAAACGTTTATCTGCTTCCCTTATCATATGGAATTCCCTCTGCCCGCGGAGCCTGAGAATTCTTTGAAGAAAAGATCAGAACGATCAGTGTTGCAACATAAGGGATCGTCTTATAAATCTCGTTTGGAATCGGCAGAGATTTCAGTATCGGAATGGCTGAATATGCACTTGCCAGTGTCTTCATAATACCGAAGAAAAATGCTGCCATAAGGATTTTCCCGCTTCTCCACTGTCCGAAGATCAATACGGCAATGGCAAGGAATCCATATCCGGCTACAGTTGCATTAAAGTTTGTAGATGTCGGAACTACGAATACCAGACCGCCGATTCCGGCAAGCACACCGGAAATGATAACACCTGCATAGCGGATGCCTGCCACATTTACACCAACGGAATCTGCGGCTCCCGGATGTTCTCCACAGGCACGGAGCCGGAGACCAAATCTTGTCTTTTTGATTGCAAAGGCTGCCACAAGGAAAATACCAATGCCGATAAATGTAGTAATATAACAATTCTGGAAAAACATTGGTCCGATCACCGGAATGCTTCCAAGCACCGGAACCTTTGCAATATAAAAGGTATCGGTAAAGGGAATCTGCTGGGATCCCTGAATCATACGAGCCACATAAATTGCAAATGCCGGAGCAAACATGTTAAGAGCTGTACCACTGATCGTCTGATCTGCTTTCATGTTTACAGAAGCAAATGCATGAAGCAGAGAAAATATCCCGCCTACTGCACCTGCGATCAGAACTGCCAGAATCAACAGAAGCTGTCCGCTGATGCTGTCCTGAAAGATGTTGATAAAGAAAATTCCTACAAAGGCTCCCATAACCATAATACCTTCCAGAGCAATGTTGATAACACCGCTGCGTTCCGAATACATAGCACCGATGGCCACGATCAGAAGAGGGATCGCAAAATACATGGTCTGCTGAATGATAAAATATAATACGCTCATGCCTATGCCTCCTTTCCTTTATCTGTGCCAACTGCTTTTGCTTCTACTTTTTTTGCCCGTTTCATCTGGATCTTATGGATCATTGTCTTAAACAGAAGAGACAGGGCACCGCAGTAAACAATTGCTGCAATAATAATGTCGATTGCTTCTGATACAAAATCAAAAAGCTGCATGTTGTAGCCGCCTACGGTAATATGTCCGATAAAAAGTCCTGAGAACAGGATACCGATCGGATTGGAAAGTCCGAGGAGGGCTACGGAAATTCCTGAAAATCCTTCCGGTGCAATGATATCAAGTACCTGAAGATATTTTCCGGATCCTGCCAGATACAGCAGCGCACCGCCAAGACCTGCAAGGGCACCGGAGATCACCATGGAAAGAACAATATTTCTCTTTTCATTGATTCCGGCATATTTGCTTGCATGAGGATTAAGACCACAGGCCTTTAATTCATACCCGAAAGTTGTCTTGTTCAGGATCACATAGATCAGGATCACACAAAGTACTGCAATAAAAATTCCAATATTCAGGCTTGCGCCTACAAAAATCTTGTCCAGTCCGGCTTTTGGCAGTATTGCGCTTTTGGCTACTGCCACAGACTGATTTTTCAGCGGGTCATAAATATAGTTGCGTACCAGAAGGTTCACTATATACATGCCAATGTAATTCATCATAATTGCTGAAATAACTTCATTTACATTGAAGAAGGCTTTCAGGATTCCCGGAATGCTTCCCACCAGAGCTCCTACCAGTATTGCTGCCAAAAGGGCTACCAGCCAGTGAATAGAAGCCGGAAGGAACGTCCATTTGATTCCTACATATACAGCAGCAAAAGCTCCTGCTGTAAACTGTCCGGAAGCTCCGATATTAAAAAGTCCTGTCTTAAAAGCAAATCCTACAGAAAGACCTGTCATAATGATCGGAGTCGCATAGTAAAGAACATCGCCTACTCCTTTCATGCCGTCTGTAAAACCGCCTTTTATGATCATCATAAATCCATTCACAGCCTGGCTGGGATTACTTGCAAGAAGGATGATGAATCCAAACAGCAGACCACAGATGATCGCCAGGATAGAAGAACTGAAATTAACAAATCCTTCTCCTTTAAATATAGATTTACGTTTACTGTTCATTCTTCACACTCCTTTTTGCTCCTGCCATGTAAAGACCAAGTTCCTCAGTTGTGATCTCTTTCGGATTCAGATCTGCTACGATCTCTCCCTCATACATAACCACAATACGATCGCTTAAGTTCATTACCTCATCCAGTTCCAGAGATACCAGAAGAACTGCTTTTCCTGCATCTCTCTGCGCTACAAGCTGCTTATGGATATATTCAATAGCGCCTACGTCAAGCCCTCGTACCGGCTGCACTGCAATTACGATCTCCGGATTTCTGTCAAGCTCTCTGGCAATAATGGCTTTCTGCTGATTTCCGCCGGACATGCCTCTGGCACTGCTGGTTTCCCCGTGACTGGAACGGATGTCAAATTTTTTGATCAGTTCTTTTGCATATTCACGGATTGCATCAAACTTCAGAAATCCATGTTTCTGAAAGCGGTCTGTATAGTAAGTCTGAAGTACAAGATTCTCCTGAAGCGTATAGTCAAGGACCAGTCCGTCTTTATGGCGGTCTTCAGGGATATGAGCCATACCATCGATACATTTCTGACGAATGCTTTCCTTTGTAATATCTTTTCCGTTTAAGATCACCTGTCCGCTGTCCAGAGGCATCAGGCCTGTAATTCCATATACCAGTTCTGATTGTCCATTCCCATCAATACCTGCCACACAAAGGATTTCACCTTTACGAACCTTAAAAGAAACATTTTTCACAGCTTCTTTTCCTGAAGCTTTGCTTTTGATGGTCAGATTTTTCACTTCCAGAACTGCATCTCCGGGATTCATTTCTGTTTTTTCCACGTTCAGGTTTACTTTTCTTCCTACCATCATTTCAGACATCTGTTCTTTGGTGGTATCTGCCACATTGATGGTACCGATATATTTGCCTTTACGCAAAACACTGCAGCGATCTGCTACTTCCTTGATCTCATTCAGCTTATGAGTAATAAAAATAATGGATTTTCCTTCTGCCACAAGCTGCTTCATCACTTTCATAAGCTCATGGATTTCCTGAGGGGTCAGTACTGCAGTAGGCTCGTCGAAGATCAAAATATCATTGTCGCAATACAACATTTTAAGGATTTCAACTCTTTGCTGCATTCCTACGGTAATATCAGAAATGTAGGCGTCCGGATCAATTTTAAATTTGTACTTTTCACTGAGTTCCATTACTTTTTTTCTGGCGTCTTCCATTTTCAGAACGCCCATTTTTACGGTTTCCCTGCCAAGCACAATACTTTCCAGAACTGTAAAATTATGAACCAGCTTAAAATGCTGATGGACCATCCCGATACCCAGATCATTGGCATCGTTTGGACTGTTGATCTTTACAGTTTTACCATTAATCTTTATTTCGCCCTCCTCCGGCTGATAAAGACCAAACAAAACACTCATCAAGGTGGACTTACCCGCTCCGTTTTCCCCAAGAAGAGCGTGGACTTCTCCTTTTTTTACCTGGAGAGTAATGTCATCGTTTGCTTTAAAATCCCCAAATTGTTTTGTAATATGGTTCATTTCGATTACATATTCCACTCATGTACCTCCTTTGCCCATTCCCGTTTATGCAAAATGTCTTTACGTTTAGTCTATTATACCTCTTTTTTGTGCAATAAAAAAAGGACTCGTGTCCTTTTTTTATTTATCAAATACATTTTTGTAAATAATCAACT
>NZ_CABVDF010000097.1:0-9636 GCF_902497045.1 uncultured Blautia sp.
GATAAAAAGTATTTGTGGACAGGAAAATAATCAGACTGTACAGATTTATAAATAAAGGTGAGGCATTACAGTGGGGAAAAAACAGAAAAGAAACAGGGCAGAGCTTTATTCTCTTCTTCTTCTGGCTGGTGGGAAAAGCAGCCGAATGGGAGAGGATAAGGCAGGACTTCTTCTGGACGGAGAGAGTTTTCTTTCCTGTCAGATAAAAAAAGCGGAGAAGCTGGGAATCAGGGAGGTTTATGTTTCCGGTCATGATGCCGGAGGCTGTGTCTTCCGGAACGAAAAAATAAAAAGCAGAATACATATCCAGGCGATTTCTGATATTTACCGGGAACGGGGACCGTTAGGCGGACTCCACGCCGGTATGAAAGCCATGGACACTCCCTATTGTCTGGTGCTTCCGGTGGATGTGCCGCAGCTTCCGGTGAAGATGCTGGAAGATTTGCTTACTGTTCATGAGGAAAGACTGGGCACAGAGGATCCCGAAGCTTTTCGACATTTGGGGTATGGAAAAACAGACGGTAATGCCGGGAAACCTCTGCTGGCTGTGCATGGAGAACGGACTGAGCCGCTGATGGGGATTTATCCTGTCTGTATGGCTGATTATATTGGAGAACAGATACAAAATGCTTCCGCGCCGGTGTTCCGGATCCTTGATGCATGGGGCTACGATACCTGTCGGATTTCCGTGGAGGAATGGCAGATTCAAAATATTAATACGCCGGAGGATTACCGGGAACTTTTAATGTATATGGAAAAGAGGGACACAAAAAGGAGAGAATTGAATGCTTAATATTTATTACGGAAATATGAAAGAAGCTGTATATAACACAGCTGCTTATTTTAAATATGATTATGAAGACAGTTGGATCGTCGATCCTTTTGTGAAAGAAATGATTCAGGATGTGGATCAGTCAACAGTTCTGGACAGTGGTGTGATTGACAGTCCTGTACTGGGGAAAATTCCTCCCGTTGGATTGTCAGGCGGAGTGAAAACATTGATCCTTGTGAAATTTGATAAAGATAAAGTTTTTAATGTTTCGACCTGCGGGGATAACTGTGCAAAATGGCTGCTCAGGATTGCCGAATCAGAAGATAGGACAGTGAATCTTCTGCACTTGATGGATTTTGGTACAGAACCATTTGCTGTACATGTGTTGAATACAGATCAGATGGCTTATTCGATGGAAGAGCTGGTATCGATAGCCGGGGAGTTTGTTTGACGGAGGTGCAGGACAATGAAGGGAAAGCACAGGGTCATTGTTTCTACTAAACGGTTAAAATATGACTTTGAATTAAAAAGGAATCTGACAATCATCCGAGGTGACAGTGCAACTGGAAAAACTACATTGGTAGATATGATTCGGGATTATGTAAATAATCCATCTGGTACGCCGGTAGAACTGGTATGCGATAAGAACTGTTATGTACTGGAAGGCTCTTTATGGAAAGAACAGCTAGGTGGAATTTCTGACAGTATTGTATTTATAGATGAAGGTAATGAATTTATTCGGACAGAAGAATTTGCAGGTGCGATTCAGAAAACCGATAATTATTATGTGATCGTATCCAGAGAAGCACTGCCAACTTTACCTTATAGTGTAGAAGAAATATACGGAATTCGTACATCGGGAAAGTATGGGACTTTAAAGCAGAGTTATCATGAATTTTATCACTTATATGGGGCAAATACTTATCAAAGAGAGATAACTCCTGAAGTGATTATCACAGAAGACAGTAACTCAGGATATCAGTTTTTTGAGCAGGTATGCAGAGAAAATCATCTGAAATGTGAAAGCATGAATGGAAAATCCAATATATTCCATTATCTGAATATCCATAAAGATGAAAAGGTACTTGTGATAGCAGATGGGGCAGCGTTTGGTTCAGAAATGGACAAAGTTCAGAAATTGATTGCAGACCGAAAAAATGTGGCACTTTATTTGCCGGAATCTTTTGAATGGTTGATACTGTCTTCTGGTATTTTGAAAAAAGGCATTGTAACGGCAATTTTGCGTACGCCATATGATTATGTAGAAAGTGAGAAGTATTTTAGTTGGGAAAGGTTTTTTACGGCGATTCTTATCAACGAGACAAAAGATACTTATATGGCATATCTAAAAAGGAAACTGAATCCGGCATATCTGAGTGATACGGTAAAAGAAGCGATTTTTTCACAAATGATTAACATCAGATTGGATTGGAAGACAAATGATTAAAATCTGTACCGGGAGCTTTTAACGCATATGGAAAAGAGGAACGAGAGATGAGAGAGGGAATTTTGCTTGAGGATGCTCTGGAAGAAATCGAAAAGCGGACAAAGAGGATTACAGAAACAAAAAAAGTGACAGTAAAAGAGGCAGGGGGATTCTGTCTTGCAGAGGATGTTTATGCCGGGACAGATAACCCGCCTTTTCCACGTTCTCCGGTGGACGGATATGCGGTCCGGGCGGAAGACATCCGGGGAGCTGTCCGCGGAAATCCGGCCAAACTTCAGGTGGCAGGCTGTATTTATGCCGGAGATGACGGACAATCCTTTCAGGCGAAGCCGGGAGAAGCCTACCGGATCATGACGGGAGCTCCCTTTCCGCAGGGAACGGATACGGCGGTTAAGCAGGAGGATACGGACTATGGCGAGGACGTGGTGGAAATCTACAGAAGTCAGAAGCCCTGGGATAATTACTGCTTTCAGGGAGAGGATTACAAAAAAGACAGTCTTCTTCTGAAAAAAGGTTCCCGGATCACCTTTGCGGAGCAGGGAATCCTTTCCGGTATCGGCCGCACAGAGGCAGAGGTTTACCGGAAACCGGTGATACGGGTGCTGACTACCGGAGACGAGCTTTGTGAGTCGGGAAGCCCTTTGAAGCCGGGAAAGATCTATGATTCCAATGGGATGATGGTTTCCGCGCGCCTTTGTGAATTGGGTGTGCCTCCCAAGTCGACAGCTCACTGTGCAGACAGTGAGGAGGGACTGGCAAAGGAATTGAAAAAAGCGGCAGAGGACGCGGATATTATTATTACCACCGGTGGTGTTTCTGTAGGGAAAAAGGATATTCTTCACGGAGCTCTGGAAATCCTTGGAGCAGAAAAAATATTCTGGAGGATCCGCCTTCAGCCCGGAACCCCTACGATTTTTTCTGTATATGGGAATACCCTGATCCTTTCCCTTTCCGGCAATCCTTTCGGGGCGATGGCAAACCTGGAGCTTCTTCTTCGGCCTGTGCTGGAGGTCATGACCGGAGATTCTGCATTTGCCATGGAAATGCGCAGAGGAATAATGGAAGTGGATTTTGAAAAAAGATGCCGGGTACGGAGATTTGTAAGAGCTGTGTATAAAGATGGAAAGGTTTCCTTTCCTCAGGGAATTTTTTCGTCAGGGGCGATTGGCACTTTACGGGGATGCAACTGCCTGCTGGACATTCCGGCAGGCAAGGAAAACGTGAAAGCCGGAGAGCAGGTGGCGGTATGGATGCTGTGAGAAAGCCGGAGAAACCTTTTGCGGCTGCAGTAAGCGGCGTGAAAAATTCCGGCAAAACCACTTTTCTGGAAAAGCTGGTAAAGGAACTGACACAAAGAGGATATCGTGTGGCGGTACTTAAGCATGACGGTCATGAGTTTCAGGCAGACAGGGAAGGGACAGATACTTACCGGATGCAGCAGGCCGGGGCGTACGGAACCTGCATTTTTTCTAAAGGACAGTGGCAGTTGGTAAAAAAACAGCCGGAGGTGAAAGTGGAGGAACTTATAGGATTTTTCCCTGAAGCAGATTTTATCCTGCTGGAAGGAATGAAGGATTCCGTTTTTCCAAAATTTGAGCTGGTACGAAAAGGTGTTTCACAAAAAAGTGTCTGTGATGCCAAAACGCTTCTGGCTCTTGTTACGGATACGGAA
The DNA here is from genome assembly GCF_902497045.1 of uncultured Blautia sp. NCBI lineage: Bacteria > Bacillati > Bacillota > Clostridia > Lachnospirales > Lachnospiraceae > Blautia > uncultured Blautia sp. The sequence continues at coordinate 3,892 of NZ_CABVDF010000097.1, forward strand.
CTGAGACTTCCAGAAATTCCGGTTTTAAATCCGGATGAAATTAAAAAGGCGGCGGATATTTTGATAAAAGTTAGCATAAACAAATGAAAGAACGGGGAAAATCCGAAATATTTTCGGCATTTTCCCTAATTTTATGCCGCAGAATTATTGTAAAACAAAGTCTTCAATGTTAAAATATAAACGAGAATTTAGCTCAAAAAGATAGGAAATCAGTAATTCATATTTCAAGTTAGGAGGGAATAGGTATGGCTTTCAAACAAGTCCAGACAACCTGTGCGTATTGCGGAGCAGGCTGCCAGATTATGTTCACAGTCGATACAGATGCAAACAAGATTGTGGAAGCAGTCCCTGCAGACGGCAGAACTAATGCGGGAACCCTCTGTCTGAAAGGTCATTATGGCTGGGATTATCTGAATGATCCCCAGATTCTTACGAAACGTCTTCGTAAGCCAATGATCCGTAAAGGCGGAAAAAAATCACCTCTCGTAGAGGTTTCATGGGAGGAGGCAATCTCCTATGTAGCGAAACGCCTGGGAGAGATCAAGGAGAAATATGGTCCGGATTCCATTATGGGAACAGGCTCTGCAAGAGGAGCCGGCAACGAGGCCAATTATCTGATGCAGAAATTTATGCGCGCGTGTATCGGTACAAATAATGTCGATCACTGCGCCCGAATATGACATGCGCCTTCGGTAGCGGGTCTACTGTATTCTTTAGGTTCAGGCGCAATGTCAATGGGCATCCCGGAGATCGAGGATGCAGGCTGTTTACTTTGCTTCGGCTATAACGGAGCAGATTCCCATCCGATCGTTGCAAGACGTATTGTCCGCGGCAGACAGAAGGGAATGAAGATCATCTGTGCAGATCCACGTGTGACAGAAACCGCACGTATTTCCGATATCCATCTGCAGCTTAAGGGAGGTTCCAATCTCGCCCTGGTAAATGCAATGGCAAATGTAATCTGGAATGAGGGACTGGCAGATATCAGATTTATTGAAGAACATACTAAGGGATTTGACGAATTTCTGAAAGTAATTGAAAAGTATACACCGGAATATGCAGAACCGATCACGCACATTCCGGCAGATGAAATACGCAGGGCGGCAAGAATGTATGCCACTACCAAACCTGCCATGATCCTTTATGGCATGGGCGTATGTCAGTTTACCCAGGCAGTGGATGTAGTCAAAGGACTTGCCAATCTTGCGCTGATGACCGGAAACTTCGGCGGTCCGTCTATGGGTATCGGTCCGGTACGTGGACAGAACAACGTACAGGGAGCCTGCGATATGGGCGCTCTTCCAAACTCTTATCCGGGTTATCAGAATGTAACAGTACCGGAGATCCGTGAAAAATTTGAAAAGGCATGGGGTGTGCCGCTGTCCGATAAGGTGGGCTGCCCGATCACTCATGTGCCGGAGCGGATTCTTCACGAAAAAGATGAAAAGAAACGAATCCATGCATACTACATATTCGGAGAAGATCCGGCGCAGTCAGATCCTGATCTGGCAGAGGTCAGAGAGGCTCTTGATAAATGTGATTTTGTTGTTATGCAGGATATCTATATGAACAAGACAGGTCTTTATGCAGATGTGATTCTTCCGGCTACTGCGTGGGGAGAGAACGAAGGTATTTATACCTGTGCAGACCGTGGCTTCCAGAGAGTCCGCAAACTGATCGAACCGGAAGGCGACATGCGTCCGGACTGGCAGATCATTGCAGATATCTCCACAGCTATGGGTTATCCTATGAATTACAAAAATACAGAGGAGATCTGGAATGAAATGATCGATCTCTGTCCAAGCTTTACCGGAGCCACCTACGAAAAAATCGAAAAATATGGCGGCGTCCAGTGGCCCTGCCGTGACAAATCCATGGAGGATAGAGGAACGCCTTATCTTCACAAGGATGGTATTTTTGCCACAAAAGATCATAAGGCCCTGTTCTATGGTACAGACTGGCATCCTCCTGTGGAACTGGAAAACGATCAGTATCCTATGACCCTTTCTACGGTTCGCGAGGTAGGTCATTATTCTGTCCGTACCATGACAGGAAACTGCCGTACTCTGCGTAATCTGGAGGATGAGCCGGGATGGGTACAGATGAATACGCAGGACTGTGAGAGAATGAATCTGAAAAAAGGCGAGCTGGTTAAGATACTTTCCAAGAGAGGATACTGCATTACGAGATGCCTTCCTACAGACCGTGTAAAACCTGGTGCAACCTATATGACTTACCAGTGGTGGATCGGAGCCTGTAATGAGCTGACGACAGCCAAGCTGGATCCTATCAGTAATACGCCCGAATATAAATATTGTGCCTGCCGTGTGGAAAAGATCCAGGATCAGGAATGGGCAGAGCGTCATGTGATGGAATTGTATGATGATATCCGCGCCCAGATGGGCATTGATACAGGAAAGGGGGCAGAAGCATGAATTATTTCGTAAAAGGGAACCCTGACCTTTGTATCGGATGCCGCACCTGTATGATCGGATGTGTAGTAGCTCATGAAGGCAAACACATTTTTGAGGTGGATCCGGATTCCTACAGCTTTAATCCGAAGCTCCATATGGTAAAAACAGCACGTTTAAGCGTTCCGGTACAGTGCAAGCACTGTGAAAATCCGGCATGTATGGCAGTGTGTCCGGTGGGCGCAATCTCCCAGAAAGACCACTGTATTGTCATTGATACAGATAAATGTATGGGCTGTAAATCCTGTATGGATGCATGTCCGTTCGGCGCGATTAATATGACAGTCCAGACAGGAAAATTCCAGGCGGACGGGTCTGAGAAAAAAGTGGCAAATAAATGTGACCTTTGCTACGGACTTCCGGGCGGACCTGCCTGTGTAAGAGTCTGTCCTACAGAAGCTCTGACTCTTGTAACAGAGGAAGAACTGGGAGAGGCAATGGAACGCAAACGTATGGAAACCGCCAGAAATGCGTATCGGGAAACGCATCCGCAGGAATAGGAGGTCATAGATCAATGAAAAAAGAAATCGGATCTTTTGTGGTGGGAGACAGTACCAAATGTACTGGCTGCAAAGCCTGTGAGGTGGCCTGCTTTACCGTCCATAACCGTAAAAGCAATCATGTTGGAAATACAGTGGGAACCGTTACGGTTCCCGTAACACCAAGACTGTTCCTGACCAGATTTGATCAGGGATGTATGCCGATCCAGTGTAAGCACTGTGAAGATGCGCCATGTCTGAACGCGTGCAGCAAGGGAGCCATCAGCCGGATCGACCATCAGGTGATCGTAGATGCAGAAAAATGCATCGGCTGTAAAGACTGTATGCAGGCGTGTCCTTTTGGAGCGATTGCTCTTCTTCCTTATGCCAAGGACGGACATCTGGTGGCACAGCCAATGTCTGAGGAGCCAAAAGTCTTTGCATCTAAATGTGATCTCTGTGAGGGAATCGAAGGCGGACCTGCCTGTGTAAGAGTCTGTCCTCATCAGGCGCTCAGACTGGTGGATCCGGAAGCGGAACGGGAAGAAAAAAATATCAGGGCAGCAGAGTCGCTGCTTCTGACAAAAGACTGGAGATAAGGGAGGACAAAATTCATGATAGTAGCAATTGATCAGAATCTCTGTACCGGCTGCCGTGAATGTGCAGAAGTCTGTCCTGCCTATGCCATTGTAGGCGAACAGGGACAGCCTCAGACTATTGATACAGACAGATGCGTGATGTGCGGACAGTGCGTGCAGAAATGTAAATCTTATGTATCCATTCTGACCCATGGAAAAAAAGCCTACGACAGAGTCAAAAAAGAAAGAAACATTCCGGATTCTGTTCAGGAGCCTCTTTTTGCAGCGTATGCGGTCTGCAATCTGGATAAAGTAAAAGAAGCTCTTGCAGATAAAAATAAATTTACCATTGTACAGTGCGCACCGGCAGTCCGAGTTGCCATTGCAGAAGAATTTGGCGCAGATCTGGGAACACTGACACCCGGAAAATTATCTGCGGCTCTTCATACCCTGGGATTTGACAGGGTGTACGATACCAACTTTCCGGCAGATGTGACCATTATGGAGGAAGGCACGGAGCTTGTGAAGCGTGTAACAGAAGGAGGCGTTCTTCCAATGTTCACCTCTTGCTGTCCGGCATGGGTAAAATTCCTTGAGAACAACTATCCGGAGCTTGCCGATCATCTGTCCTCGGCAAAAAGCCCGCAGCAGATCGGCGGAGCCATTTTCAAAACATACGGGGCACAGCTGGAAGGCAAAGAAGGAAAGGATATTTACAGCGTGTCTGTAATGCCCTGTACCTGTAAGGAATTTGAAAGCGGTCGTCCGGAAATGAAGGACAGCGGCTTCCGTGACGTAGACGTGGCCATTACCACCAGAGATCTGGCATGGCTTATTAAAGATATGGGAATTAACTGGGATGCTCTTGAGGATCAGGAGTTTGACCAGCCGCTGGGATTGTATACCGGTGCCGGAACAATCTTTGGCGTTACCGGCGGCGTTATGGAAGCGGCCATTCGTACCGGTTATGAGCTTGTGACCGGACAGCCGATTCCGGATCTTGAGGTAACAGCTGTTCGTGGAACAGAGGGGTTCCGTACCTCTGTGATAAAAGTAGGCGATCTGGATCTGAAGGTGGGAGTTGTTACCGGGCTGAAAAATGTAATTCCGGTTCTGGAGGCAGTAAAAAATGGAACCCTGGATCTTCATTTTATTGAGGTAATGACCTGTCCGGAAGGCTGTGTCAGCGGAGGCGGACAGCCGAAGCTTCTTATGGATACGGACAGAGAAGAGGCTTATGCGGCAAGAAGGGCGGCAACCTTTGCCCATGACAGAGAACTGACCTACCGTAAATCCCATGAAAATCCGGCGATCAAAAAGATTTATGAGGAATTTCTGGAGGAACCAAACAGCCATATCGCGCATCATCTTCTGCATACAAAGTATTGCCTGTAAAATAGAGTTTTTTGCTGATGAAAATGATTTCAGAAACAGCAGGATTTTTTTAATATAAAGATATCCTGCTGTTTTTTACTTTATTTATCTTTTTACATTGCTGTTATGAAGTTTAGAAGAGGCTTCAAAAAGCAATGCGAGAATGACTGTTCTGGAAACACAGACATGCAATGAAAATGCCATTGCTTTTTATAAAAAATATGGATTTAGAATCATAGGGTTTGACTTGTTTGCTTACTCAAATGCAGACCCGGAGCGGAATGAAATCAGAATTGAAATGGGAAAAGCTATGGACTTAAAGTAAAGGAAGTGATTTTAAGTGGAAGGGGAAATTATATGAGATTTCTAAAAAAACATTTTTCAATGTACAGTCATTTGCCAAAAGAAATCTATGTACTGGCTTTTGGCAAGATCATGACAAGCATGGGCGCTTTAATATGGCCCATGCTCACTTTGATCATGAGTGAAAAGCTGGACCTGAATGGACAGACCATCGGTCTGTATATGATGATATTTTCTTTGTTTATGGGACCGTTTTATTTACTGGGAGGCAAACTGGCTGATAAATATAATAAAAAGAATATTATCGTCACCTTTGACTTGATCGGAAACAGTTTGTACTTTGTTTGCGCTACATTGCCCATGTCTATGACTACACTGTATCTGTTAGCCATTGCTTCCTTGTTTCAGTCTATGGAGCAGCCCGCTTATGATGCGCTGATTGCTGATCTGACAACCTACAGGGACCGGGAGAGAGCATATTCCCTGAATTATCTTGCAATGAATTTGGGATTGGTTATGGCTCCGACTATTGGGGGTATT
>NZ_CABVDF010000098.1:0-9623 GCF_902497045.1 uncultured Blautia sp.
CATTACTAAAAGAAAGGAAAAGGTGATGTTTTAGCTTCTATAAACATCATACAAGAAAAAATGAAAAACAAAAAACAAAAATCAACTCTGATTGCGGTGATCGCTCTTGTTGTGGTCATAGCAGCAGCTGGATTGTGCTACTTGAAATTTAAACCCGGTACAACAGAAGGAAGCAAGGAAATCACCGTAAAGGTATCAGCTCTTGATCAGGGCGAAGAGACATTTACCTATCAGACAGATGCAGAGTATCTTGGGGAAGTCCTGACAGATAATAAACTGATCGAAGGTGAAGACGGGCAATATGGTATGTTTATCACTACAGTTAATCATGTGAAAGCAGATGATTCAAAACAGCAGTGGTGGTGTATCACCAAAGGCGGGGAACAGGTAAACACCTCTGCAGATCAGACACCGATCCAGGATGGAGATCAGTATGAACTTACCTTAACAGAGGGATATTGATGAAGACCTCTCTTAAGACAAAGGATCTGGCTGTCATGGGAGTCATGGCAGCGATTGTCTTTATCAGCCAGGTGGCGTTAAGCTTTCTTCCGAATATAGAGCTTGTGACACTTTTGTTTATTTTGTACACGCTTGTAATAGGCAGGAAAGTTTTTGGAGTTGTGTATGCCTTTGTCTTTCTGGAAGGCATTACCTATGGGTTTGGATTATGGTGGATCAATTATCTTTATGTATGGACAGTCCTTTGTTTTATAACCCTCGTATTCAGAAAGCAGACATCTTTTGTTTTCTGGAGTATCATATCCGGATTTTTTGGACTTGCTTTTGGGGCGCTGTGCAGTCTTCTGTATTTCTTTATCAGTGGTCCTTCCGGGGCTTTTGCTTACTGGATTGCAGGAATACCCAGCGATATCACACATTGTATCGGAAATGTATTCTTGTGCCTGATATTGTTTAAGCCGCTTCATTATATCTTGATGAAAATTAATGAATATAAAAGCTGAGATTTTCATTTCAGTATATGGAAAAGTGATATTTACTGATGGGCAGAATATTTTATAAAATCTTTATGAAATTTAACATCTGTAATATTGACTGTGAGTGCAGGAATGGCTATAATATGTGCCATTAGATAACTTACAGGAGGTTGGATTTTTATAATGGAAGATAGCGACAGTTGCGCTGACCCGAATCAAAAGAATAATCTGAATGAATGACATATATTTCAAGACATGGTCTGTGTATTTGTGTGCACAGGTCATGTCTTGTGTTGTATACAAACGATTATTAAAAATTTTTGAAAGAGGTTGGCAGATATGAATAGTTCTTTGATTTTTTTATTATTATTTCAGGTTGTACTGATTGCACTGAATGCTGTTTTTGCAAGTGCGGAAATAGCAGTATTGTCTATTAATGAAACGAAGCTGGAACGAATGGCGGAACAGGGGAATAATCGGGCAAAAAGACTGTTTCGGCTGACACGGGAGCCGGCAAGGTTCCTTGCCACCATTCAGGTTGCCATCACGCTTTCCGGTTTTCTGGGAAGTGCGTTTGCGGCGGATAATTTCTCTGAACCATTGGTAGACTGGATCCTTTCTCTGGGTGTGAAGATTCCGAGAGCAACCCTGGATGCCGGAGCAGTGATTGTGATCACTTTGGTACTTTCGTATTTTACACTGATTTTTGGAGAGCTTGTTCCGAAAAGAATCGCTATGAAAAAACCGGAACAGCTTGCCATGGGAATTTCCGGTCTGGTAAGCGGAATTTCCATTGTATTTAAGCCAATTGTTTCTTTTCTGTCTATATCCACAAATTTTGTTCTGCGCCTGTGCGGAATTGACCCCAATGAGGAAGAAGAACAGGTAAGTGAAGAAGAAATTCGAATGATGGTTGATGCGGGAAGTGAGAAAGGAACTATTGCTCATCAGGAAAAAGAGTTTATCCAGAATGTATTTGAATTTAATGATATTATGGTGGAAAGCATAGCTACTCACCGTACAGATGTTACAATCCTGTGGCTGGAGGATGATATGGATTCCTGGGCGGAAACTATTCATAACAGCCGCCATACTCGCTATCCGGTGTGTGACGGATCACCGGATAATGTGATCGGTGTCTTAAATGCCAAAGATTACTTCCGTATTGAAGATAAAAGCCGGGAAAATGTTCTTCAAAAGGCAGTATATCCTGCTTATTTTGTACTGGAAACCACAAAGGCAGACGTTCTGTTTAAAAATATGAAAACAGAGAAAAAATCCATGGCGATCATCATCGATGAATATGGAGGTATGACCGGAATTGTTACTTTATATGATCTGATAGAAGAACTGGTGGGAGATCTGGAGGATGAACCGACAGCAGACAAGAATGAAGATCCTTATATGGAAAAACTGAACGAAGATACCTGGAGAGTCATCGGAAATGTGGAACTAGAAGAATTTGAGGATGCCCTGGCTGTGGAAATTTCATCCTCGGAATTTGATACAGTGACAGGACTGGTATTTCAGAAACTGGGATGGATACCGGAGGATGGAAAACAGGATATTGATGTTCAGATTCAGAATCTTCAGATACATATCAGCAGTGTTAAGGATCATCAGATTGAAAGTGCAACCGTAAAGGTTTGTGAAAAACAGGAAAAGGATACAGAGAAAGCATAAAGGTTTTCAGAAAGGCAGATGATAACATATGAAAGATAAAAACATAGAAGAGCAGTTTGAATTCCGCAGTGTGCGGACAGAAGAAACAGAGGAGGCGGCAGCTCTGGAACAGAAATGTTTTCCGCCAAATGAGGCCTGTGCTCCTCAATTTATGAAAGAAAGGATTCAGGCTGCATCAGAGATTTTTCTGGTGGCGACAGACAGAAAAAACGGAAAAATCGCAGGATTTCTTAATGGGATCGCCACAGAAGAAAAGCATCTTAGAGATGAAGTTTTTACAGATGCTTCCCTTCATGATTCCAAAGGAAAAAATATTATGCTGACAGGTCTTGCCGTGCTTCCGGATTACCGGGGACAGGGCCTTGCAAGAGAGCTGGTGGAGCGTTATGCCCAAAGGGAAAGGCAGAAAGGCCGTAAGCGTCTGATTCTTACCTGCCTGGAAGAAAAGGTGGAAATGTACCGTAAATTTGGATTTCAGGATCTGGGACTTTCCGGCTCCGTGTGGGGCGGTGAAGAGTGGCATGAAATGGTCAGGGAGCTTTAACGGTTCCGGTAATAAAATACCGCCACCTGAGTCCGGTCCCGCAGATGCAGCTTATCCAGGACAGCGCTGAGATAATTTCGTACCGTTCCTTCACTGAGAAACAGACGGGCGGCAATTTCCTTGTTGCTGAGTCCGTCTGCAATCAGGCGGATGATTTCCTGTTCCCGTTCGCTGATATCATACGCCTGGTAGTTGAAGGAAGGACCGGACTGAATCAGTTCAGGGATCTTGGATACAATCTCATGACCGAAAACAGTCTGACCGGAATAAACAGCCCGGAGAGCAGGAAGGATGCTGCCATAATCCTGTTTCAGAAGGTATCCCTTGGCGCCCAGCTTCAGCGCGCGGATGATATACTCGTCATCGGAAAAAGTGGTAAGAAGGAGAATCCTGGCATCCGGAAATTCTTTCAGTATCTCGGCGGCTGCATCCAGGCCGCTTACTTCTTTCATTCGGATATCCATAAGAAGTACGTCCGGATGATATCTGCGGAATAATTCAACCGCTTCTTTTCCATCAGATCCAGTGGCCGGAACTGTGATATCGCCGCTGGATTCCAGAATGGTCTTTAATGCTCCTGATACAAAAATATCGTCGTCTACAATCAAAACATTCATTTTTTACTCCTGTTCTTTGGGAATGGTGATAAAAAGCCGGAACCCATTGCCTGTAGTGATCTGAAGAGTTCCCTTCAGTGATTCCACCCGATCCTTCATGTTGGAAAGCCCGATGCCGCGGGAGTGACTGTCAGAGGAAACGTGACCTTCCATTTTATCTGATGAACCGGAGGTTTTTCCATTGTCTTTGATACAGAGCTGATAAAGAGACGGATGCTCTCTCAGTGTAATATACGCTTCAGTGGCGCTGCTGTGTCTGGAGATATTGGAAAGACTTTCTTTTATAATGCTGATAAAACAGTATTTGATCTCTTTTGGAACCTCATATCCCATATCGTAATTCAGTGTTACCGGACAGAACTGAAATTCCGAAGTCAGTCCGATGACGGTCTCCTTTAGATTTATGGAATCATCATGAAGATCATGGACACTTGTCCGTATACTTGTCATGGCTTGATTTAAAGACAAATCCAGATTTTCCAGCACAGAGTTCAGAGCAGATTCTTTATTGACCGCCTTTGCCGCACCGGTAAGAAGGATGGAACGGGAAAGAAGATGGCCTACATTGTCATGGATTTCCCGGGCAATGCGGTTTCTCTCTTTCAGAGTGGCTGCATAAATTTCAGAATTCTGTTTTTCCACAAGCATCCGGTTTTTTTCTGAAAGAAGGAGATTTTTTTCTGTACTGTCATCCCGGAGCTTCATAAGCTTTTGTTCCAGTTTCTCAGAGATTTCAGTGCGGCGCTGCAGGCAAAAGGAAAGAACCGTAAGCAGCAAAATCCACAGAAAGAGAAGTATCCGGTTTTTATCTGCGGAGATAATATGGTAACAGCAGAGAATGCCTCCTGCAGAAACTGGGATATACAGATGATCCATAAAAAATATATAGAAAATCGCAGGAAAGAAAAGACAGAGCCGGGGAAGCAAAAGAGAAGAGCTGATCAGAATAAGACCGGCAATCAGATGCCTACGGGAATTTTCTGTTACATATCCTATGGAGCAAAAGCAAAGACAGAGAAGAAATGCCAGCACAAATTCATAGTCCGGCTTCCGATATAAAAGAGAAAAGAAGCTGAACAGTATTAAAAATCCCATATCCTGAATGCGGTTCATAATTGTTCCTCCTGGTGGCGGAGCTGTCCCCAAAACTGCTCCGGAGTAAATGCTGATGATGCTTTCAGTATAATATAAAACCACTTTTGTGGCAAAGAAAAAAGATTTTTTATGGAAGATTATGACATTTGTCATATGAGAAGATGACGGTGCTCACTATCGTAGAAGGAACAGGACTGTTATAATACCAGTAGGATCAGCCAATCACAGGCATGTGGGAAAAGGAGGAGATTATGGGCAGAACAGAGTGGGAAAAAGAAGGGATCGTACATATAGAAAATCTGGTAAAAAGATATGGATCTCTGGTGGCGCTGGATCATTTGAACCTGGATATCATGGAGGGGGAGATCTTCGGACTTCTGGGACCGAATGGTTCCGGAAAAACAACAGCCATCAGCTGTATGCTGGCGCTTTTAAAATATGACAAGGGAAGTATCCGGATCATGGGTGAGGAGATGTCTCCGGACAGCTACGAGGTAAAAAGCCAGATCGGCATTGTGCTTCAGAATGTGGCGGTTTTTGAGGAACTGACAGTATATGAAAACATTGATTATTTTTGTGGGCTATATGTGAAGGAGCGCAAAAGAAAAAAGCAGCTTGTAGAGGAGGCACTTGTATTTACCGGCCTTGAAGATTATCGTAAAATGCGTCCCAAAAAGCTTTCGGGTGGTCTTTTAAGAAGACTGAACATTGCCTGCGGCATTGCTCATAAACCGAAGCTTATTATACTGGACGAACCGACGGTAGCAGTGGATCCTCAGAGCAGGAACCGGATTCTGGAGGGGATCAGAGAACTGAATCGTCAGGGTTCTACAATTATATATACTTCTCATTACATGGAAGAAGTAGAGCAGCTTTGCAGCAGGATCGCCATAATGGATCATGGAAGATGCATTGCAGTGGGAACCAAGGAACAGCTTACAGGAATGATCAAAACAGGAGAAAAGGTGACCATTGAGGCAGTAGTACTGACTTCAGAACAGCTTGCACAGATCAGACAGATTCCTCATGTGTTTCAGGTGGATTATAAAGATGATATTCTTACGGTTCACTGCACAGAGGCGAAAAATAATCTGGTAAAAATACTGCATTATCTGGAGGAGCAGGGGACAGTTTTTGGAAGAGTATATTCTGAACTGCCTACACTTAATGATGTATTTCTTGAGATCACGGGAAAACAGCTTCGGGATTAGGAGGACATTATGAGAGATCTGATCAGATACAGTATTATCAGAAAAGTGAAAAATTTTAATATTTTATTCTGGCCCTGTCTTTTTCCGCTGATTCTGGGAACGTTATTTTATTTTGCCTTTGGAAATATGTCGGAAGCGGATTTTGAGACGATACAGGCGGCCTATGTGGAAGAAAAAGGAGATCCGGTTTTTTCTATGTTTCTGGAAGAACTGAACCAGGACGGCTCGGTGATACAAATTGAAAAAATGACGAAAGCGGAAGCTTCAGAAAAACTGACGGCCCGGGAGATACAGGGGATTTTTGTTGGAGGAAAAACCCCTTATTTACAGGTGGCAGGAAGCGGAATGGCTCAAAGTATCATGCAGAGTCTGCTGGAAAGCTATCTTAACGGAAAACACATTATGGAAACTGTGGCAAGGACACATCCGGAGAATCTGCAGCAGGCGGCAGAAGCTCTTTCAGATTATCAGGAACTGGTACAAAATGTTTCTCTTGGAGGAAGAACAACCAACGGCAATGCGGGCTTTTTCTATGCTCTGATTGGAATGGCCTGCCTGTATGGATGCTTTGTGGGGATGGGGTCTGCCTGCTGGCTTCAGGCAAATGTAACTTCTCTGGCTGCAAGACAATGTGCTTCCCCGGTGCACAGGCTTACCATGATTCTTACAGAAGTACTGACATCATTCGGACTGCATTTTCTAAATGTAGTGATTCTGATTTTTTATCTGAAATATGTGCTGCGGATGGAATTTCAGGGAAGTACGTCAGAAATGCTTCTGGTGTCTATGGCAGGGTGTATCGTAGGAGTGAGTATGGGTATTTTTGTATCCAGTGCATCACGGCTCAGTGAAAAAATGAAAGTTGGGATCATGCTGGCCATTTCCATGACTGCCAGTACTCTGGCCGGTCTGATGAATGCCGAGATTAAATACGTGGTGGATCAGAAGGCTCCCTGGATTAATAAACTGAATCCGGCGGCTTTGATATCAGATGCTTTTTACTGTATTAATGTCTATGAGGACCCGGTTCGCATGCGAAATAATATTCTTACGCTGACAGTTATGGCGGCAGTGCTGACAGCAGCTTCATTTTTTGTAGTCAGGAGGGAACGTTATGACAGTATTTAAAGGTTATATGAAGGTGATCCGTCAGAACAGGGGGCTGATACTTTTGTATGTGACAATCTTTTTTGCATGTACGATCCTGATGCAGTCCATGGCAGGAAAAACAGAAAAAAGCTATCAGGCAGAGTCGTTGAAAGTAGCTGTGGCAGACGGGGACGGAGGAATCCTGGCAAAAGCCCTGGAAACATATCTGGGAAACTTCCATGAGATCATTCCTATGGAAAATGATATCTCAGCTATGCAGGAAAAGCTTTTTTACCGTGAGGTGGAGTACATTGTACGGATTCCGGATAAATTTGTTGAAAAATGCATCCTTAATGGGGAAAAAATATCAGTTACCACTATTCCAGACACCTATTCTGGCATTTATGTGGATCAGCAGATTAACAGTTTTTTTAATAATGCGAAAGCCTGTCTGGCAGCCGGCCTGACAGAAGAGGAAACCGCCGGAGCGCTGACAGAGAAGATCCCGGTAAAGGTAGCTCTGATCGGAAAGACCGGAAGTACAGACAATCCGGGATATATGTATTATTTCCGGTATCTGCCATATCTGTTTCTGGCTCTGTTTGGATTTGTAGCAGGAAATATCCTGATTGTTTTCAGCAAAAAAGAAGTAAAAAACAGAATGCTTGCGTCTCCGGTATCTGCCAGGCGCCAGAGTCTGGAGGGACTTCTGAGTATGGCGCTTTTTGGAGTATGTGTAATGGTATTTACGCTTCTTGCAGCGGTAATCTATTATGGGGAAGACCTTTATGGAAATGAAAATTTTGGATATTATCTTTTGAATACACTGGCAGTATTTCTTGTGTCCATGTCCGTGGCCTATCTGGCAGGAACACTTGCTGCGAATAAGGACGCCCTTACAGGGATTGTGAACATTCTTTCTCTTGGAATGTGCTTTCTGTGCGGTGTATTTGTTCCATTGGAATATATTTCCAAAGGTGTAAAAACGGTCAGCCAGTTCCTTCCGGTATACTGGTATGAAAGGGCTAATGATATTCTGAGCAGCTTTACTGTGCTTACGGAAAATGCAAGGATACAGATTTTTCAGGCAGTGGGAATACAGCTGGTATTCTGTATTGCGCTGATAAGTCTGACGCTGGTGATCAGCAAATACAGAAGAGTGGGAAGATAAGGTGATTTTGTCACAGACGGACATATTTTTTTTGTGTATGATAAGACCATAAAATAAATCCCGAGGAAAAAGGGAAGTCTATCACTAAGAACAGACAGCTGTCGGAGGCGGCAAAAAGAGTTTCTTATAAAAATACACACAGCCCCGGAATAACAGAAGGATACAGGCAGGGGCAGACAGGAGGAAAATATGTCAGCTTTAAATATTACAAAAAATAATTTTCAGGAAGAGGTTATGAACAGTGATAAACCTGTGCTTCTGGATTTCTGGGCAGGCTGGTGCGGACCATGCAGGATGCTTTCTCCGGTAGTAGATGAGATTGCAGAGGAGAATGACGATATCAAGGTCTGCAAGATCAATGTGGACGAGCAGCAGGATCTGGCTTCTGAGTTTAAAATTATGACCATCCCTACCCTGATGGTTTTTAAAAACGGAGAAATGCATAGCCGTTCCATGGGAGTAAAACCAAAGGAAGAAATTCTGGAGATGCTCCAGTAAGGGAAACAGATTACAGAAAGAAAAAACAGGGAATTCCGTTAAACGACAGGTGTCGGAAAACGGGGTTCCCTGTTTTGTGTAAATACTTTATTCTGAAATTTCTTCCAGCTTTTTTTTGTCGGTAAGTTCGATAGTTCCTCTGGAAAGCTTCACAAGTCCCTCACCCTGGAAATAGCGGAGCATACGGGTTACAACCTCCCGGGCTGTTCCAAGGTGGTTGGCGATCTTTTCATGTGTGATTTTCAGAGAATCTGTATTGTCAAGAATGCTTTCTTCCACCAAAAATGCAGCAAGGCGTTTGTCAAAGCTTTTCCACATGATCTGTTCGATGAGCCACATGACCTCGGTAAAACGGCTTCCCATGATCTGGTTGGAAAAATTAGCCACTGCAGCAGATTCTTCCATAAGCTTTTTATAAATATGAGGAGGCAGGACAATAACCTCACTGTCTTTTTCTGCTTCTATGATAACTTCAAACTGAATGTTGCTCATAACGCAGGAGGCAGAAAAAATGCAGACATCTCGTTCAAAGAGACGATAGAGAGTGATTTCTCTTCCTTCATCAGAGATGATATAGGCCCGGAGCTGTCCGGAAAGGATCAGCAGAAGACCCAGACAGTCAACAGAGCCATTATGGAGAACTGTTCCACTGGGGACAGAACGAGATTGAGAAGACTGGGAAATTATCTTTTGCTGGGCAGGCGTAAGCTTATCCCAAATGGGAAAATGTGTGGATAAGTCCATGACAGATCACTCCTTTTTATATACTACATTTTA
>NZ_CABVDF010000099.1:0-9596 GCF_902497045.1 uncultured Blautia sp.
AAAATGCTTGACATTTAAAAAAATAGGACTATAATAACTGTTATAAAAAACAACAGATTAATGTGATAAAGCACCAAAATCCAAAGAAGAGAACAACGCCGTATTCCATAAGGTATTTCAGAGAGTCTGCTGCAGGTGTGAAGCAGATATACCGGGAAATCAGGATATCATCTCGAAGGAGCTGACTGAAACTGCAGTAAGTCATGCCGGAATCCCCCGTTACCGGGAAAACGTATGAAGTACGTAAGCGCTGCAGAGAAATTTGCAGAACAAGGGTGGTACCGCGGATTTTATTCGTCCCTTCCGGCATTTGCCGGAGGGGATTTTTTTCAGCCTCTTCCGGAATGCCGAAACAGGTGTTTTCACAGAACGGAGGCGCTATGATGAAAGCATTACAAAAAGCAAGTAAATTTCTGTCGGATTATACCTCAGCAGTGGTAATCGCTATTGCAGTGGTGACTTTTTTTGTTCCTGTAATGATGGGCTGGGTGAATTATCAGCTTTTTACAGATATGGTTGGGAATAAATTTACCAGTCAGTCTCTTATTATTGGAATTATTATGTTCAGTATGGGACTGACTTTGACTACAGAAGATTTCAAAATCCTTGCCCAGAGGCCATTGGATATCTGTATCGGTGCAGCTGCCCAGTATCTGATCATGCCATTTCTGGCATTTGGAATCAGCAAGGTGCTTCATCTGCCGGATGCTATTGCGTTGGGACTGATTCTTGTCGGCTGCTGTCCGGGAGGTGTTTCTTCTAACATTATGTCTTATCTTTGTGGCGGAGATGTGGCATTTTCTGTTGGTATGACAACGGTGTCTACTCTTTTGTCACCGGTAATGACACCACTTCTTGTTTCTTTTCTTGCAAGTGGTACAAGAATCAGCATCAAAGGGCTGCCTATGTTTGTGTCTATCATTGAAACTGTAATTCTTCCTATCGCAGTGGGATTTCTTTTGAATTATCTTCTGGGTAAGAAAAAGACTTTTCAGGATATCCAGAAGATCATGCCGGGAGTGGCAGTCCTTGGACTGGCCTGCGTTGTAGGAGGAGTGATTTCTTCACAGGGAGCAAACTTCTTTACTTCAGGTGTTGTGATCTTTGCAGCGGTTCTTCTTCATAACGGAATGGGGTATCTTCTTGGATATGGAGCAGGAAAGCTGACCGGTATGAATACAGCGAAAAAAAGAACGATTTCCATTGAGGTAGGAATGCAGAATGCCGGACTTGCAACGAATCTGGCAACAACAACTGCTCAGTTTGCCAGTGCGCCGGAATCTGCGATCATTTGTGCAGTATCCTGTGTATGGCATTCTATTTCCGGTACATTGATCGCAGGATTTTTTGCCAGCCTGGACCGGAAAAATGAAAAAGCAGAAGACAAAAAAGAAGCAGTTCCGGCACATAATTGATTTGCAAAACCAGAAGACATAGAACGATGTCGGAGGAGCATTAAGGAATTTACTGGAGAGATTGTATGAGATAAAATACAATCTCTCCATTGACGAATTAGCAATTTAGCGTTATAGTATAGTGCAGTGACAGCAATTACGAGGTGAAGTTTGCAGGAAAGAGACATTTTGTCCGCCGAAGGAGTAAAACTCTCAGGTACCCGTATTTCGGGCAGAAACTGCAAATGGATCGTTTCTCTGGAGACACCTGTTGAAACAGGGGCCGAAGGTGCAAGCGGCGCAGGATGCGTCTTGAATCTCTCAGGCAAAAGGACAGAGTATGCTTCAGGAATGATCTGATTTAATCCCCCATGCTGTAAAACTTTATAAAAAAGGAGATTTTTTACAATGTGGAGCATGATTAATCAATTCTTGGTAGCCGTGGACGATTTTGTATGGGGTGTGCCTCTTATGGTACTCATTATGTCCGGCGGTATTCTTCTTACAGTACGTCTTGGTCTTCTTCAGATCCGGCGTCTTCCCCTTGCATTAAAATGGATGTTCAAAAATGAAAAAGGCGGAAAAGGCGAGATTTCCAGCTTTGCAGCCTTGTGTACAGCTTTAAGCGCGACGATTGGAACAGGAAATATCGTTGGTGTGGCAACAGCTGTATGTACCGGAGGTCCGGGCGCTTTGTTCTGGATGGTGCTGGCAGCGTTTTTTGGTATGGCTACCAAATATGCTGAGGGGCTTCTGGCAGTAAAATACCGTGTGGTAGCTCCGGATGGACACAGCCTTGGCGGACCATTTTATTACATTGAACGCGGAATGGGTGAAAAATGGAAATGGCTGGGAAAGGTATTTGCTTTCTTCGGCGTCTGTGTGGGCCTTTTTGGAATTGGTACCTTCAGTCAGGTTAATGGTATTTCCAGTGCAGTACAGAACTTTTTTGATCCGGAAAAGGCCAATTGTGTAAATATTCCGTTTCTTGGAGAATATTCATGGGCAGTGGTAATATCCTCCCTTATTCTGGCATTTTGTGTAGCGGCCATTCTGATCGGCGGTATCAAGAGAATCGCAACAGTAAGTCAGGTTATTGTGCCTTTTATGGCTGTGATCTATCTGATATTCAGTGTTAGTCTGATTCTTTTCAATATTAAAGCAGTACCGGGAGCAGTTGTTACAGTAGTAAAAGGAGCTTTCCAGCCTTCAGCAGTAACAGGAGGTGTGGTAGGATCTATGGTGGTAGCAATGCAGAAAGGTGTTGCCAGAGGGATCTTTTCCAATGAGGCAGGCCTTGGAAGCGCACCTATCGCAGCAGCCGCTGCACAGACGAAGGAGCCGGTACGTCAGGGTCTGGTAAGTATGACAGGTACTTTTATTGATACTATTGTGATCTGCACACTTACAGGGCTTTCCATTGTACTTACAGGGGCATGGCAGGTAGAAGGAATCGAAGGTGTGCAGGTAACTACCTACGCATTCCAGCACGGACTTCCGATCCCGCCGCAGATTTCTTCCTTTGTACTTATGATCTGTCTGGTTTTCTTTGCATTTACCACGATTCTTGGATGGGACTATTACAGTGAAAGATGTCTGGAATATCTGACAAAGGGAAATAAGAGGACGATTCTTACTTACCGATGGATCTATATTCTTGCAGTATTTATCGGACCATATATGACGGTGAGTGCGGTATGGACTATTGCGGATATTTTTAACGGACTGATGGCCCTTCCGAATATGGTCGCTATGTTTGCACTGAGCGGCATAGTGGTCAAAGAAACAAAAAGCTTTTTTAAAGCGGACAAACATAAAATAAATTAAAACGAAAAATGTGAAAAACAGGTATGGAAGCAGGACAAGACCGTTTCTGCATTTGTACCTGCTTTTTTATTCAGCAGGAAAGCAGTATGGTTTGTACTTGAAATATAAAGATATGTTTCGGCAAGGGTATTGATTCTGCAGGAGAAAATGATAAAATAATGGTATTTCATAAAGAAAAAGGGAGAAAGCTATGGGGAAACACATTACCGAAAGAATAAGAGAAGATCTTTTTTTTATGCAGGATCTTTCTTACAGAGATTTTCATTCCCGACTGATGCCGGATGTAGATAAGGATACTGTAATAGGAGTACGGGTTCCGGAGCTCCGCAAATATGTAAAAGAACTGGCAAAGGATCCTGAGATTCGGGAATTTCTGGATGATCTTCCTCATCAATATTATGAGGAGAATAATGTCCATGGATTTCTGATCCAACAGATAAAGGAGTATGAAAAGTGTGTGGAAGAACTGGAAAAATTCCTTCCATATATAAATAACTGGGCAACCTGTGACATGACGTCGCCCAAGGTGTTTAAAAAGCACAAAGAGAAGCTGCTGGAATCTGTCCGGCGCTGGATCGTGTCAGATCATGTTTATACAGTTCGGTATGGGATTGGAATGCTGATGCAGCATTATCTGGATGAGGATTTCAGGGAAGAATATCCTCGGATGGTATCGGAGATACGGTCGGAAGAGTATTATGTGAATATGATGATCGCCTGGTATTTTGCCACTGCCCTTGCAAAACAATATGAAACAATTCTTCCCTATATAGAAAAGCAGAAACTGGATGTATGGACTCATAACAAGACGATCCAGAAAGCCTGTGAAAGCTATCGGATCACGCCGGAGCAGAAAGCATATCTGCGTACGCTGAGGATCAAAAAGAAATAAGTCAGGAGTAAACATGAACAACTGGATAGAAATTACAGATTTTAATGCCCCGGAGCTGGATGCTTATGCAAGAGTTTCAGAACTGCAGCTTCTGAGATATTATGAACCAAAGCCGGGATTATTTATAGGAGAAAGTCCAAAGGTTATAGAAAGAGCCTTGAATGCGGGCTATGAGCCGGTATCTTTTCTGGTGGAGCACAGAGATCTGAAGGGAGAGGCTTCTGAGCTTTTGAGCAGATTTCCTGAACTCCCGGTTTATACAGCGGAATATGAGGTGCTTACAAAGCTGACAGGATATGCTCTGACAAGAGGGATTCTCTGCCTTATGAAGAGAAAGAGCCTTCCTTCTGTGAAAGAAGTCTGCAAAAATGCCAGACGGATCGCTATACTGGAAAATGTAGTTAATCCAACGAATGTAGGAGCAATTTTCAGGTCAGCGGCAGCTCTTCATATGGATGCGGTACTGCTTACACCGGGCTGCAGCGATCCTTTATACAGAAGGGCTGCAAGAGTTAGCATGGGAACGGTTTTTCAGATTCCTTGGACTTTTTTTGATAAAAAAATATCCTGGCCGGAAAAAGGAATGGAAATTCTTCGGGATCTGGGATTTAAAACTGCGGCGATGGCTCTTTGTGATGATTCTGTGGGAATTGACGCACCGGAACTGCTGGAGGAAGAGAAACTGGCGGTAATCCTTGGAACAGAAGGAGACGGACTTGCAGCACAGACTATTGCAGACTGCGACTATACAGTAAAGATTCCTATGTCCCATGGAGTTGATTCCCTGAATGTGGCAGCGGCAAGTGCAGTTGCTTTCTGGGAACTGGGAAAGGGGAATATCTGAATAACACTGCAGAATCACAGGAAATATTCAGAAACTAAAAAAGAACACGGAAAGGATGTCCGGAAAAGAGCATCCTTCCAGTGTTCTTTTTATGCTGGTGAAATTTATTTCAGATCTTCACCTGTCAGCATTTTGTATGCCTGAAGGTATTTGTCAATGGTCTTGTCCACGATTTCCTGAGGAAGTGTCCAGTCATGGCCTTTATTTTCTTTCAGCCAGTCGCGGGCAAACTGTTTGTCAAAGGAAGGCTGTCCGTGTCCCGCTTCATAGCCGTCAGCAGGCCAGAAACGGGAGCTGTCCGGTGTCAGCATTTCATCGCCGATCACCATGTTTCCATCCTCATCAAGACCAAATTCAAATTTTGTATCTGCAATGATGATTCCCTTGCTCAGTGCATATTCAGCACATTTTTTGTACAGGGCAATGGTGTTGTCACGAAGTTTTTCTGCCAGTTCACGTCCTCTTCCCGGATAGAATTTCTCCAGGTGGTCAATGCTCTGTTCAAAGGAGATATTTTCATCATGATCTCCGATTTCAGCCTTTGTAGATGGTGTGTAGATAGGCTCAGGGAGTTTATCAGATTCTTTCAGTCCCTCTGGCAGTTTGATGCCGCAGACAGTTCCGTTTTCCTGATAGCTTGCCCATCCGCTTCCTGTAATGTAGCCGCGGACAATGCATTCGATAGGAAGCATGTTCAGTTTACGGCACATCATGGATTTTCCGTCATATTTTTCCTGCTGGAAAAATTCCGGCATGTCTTTTACATCTACAGAGATCATATGATTTGGCAAAATATCCTCTGTCATGTCAAACCAGAATTTGGACATCTGTGTCAGTACAGTACCTTTTTTGGTAACTTCGTTGTTCAGGATCACGTCGAAGCAGCTGATGCGGTCAGTAGCAACCATGATCAGGCTGTCGCCGTTGTCGTAGATCTCACGTACCTTACCTTCTTTGATCGGTTTTAAATTCTGCATGTGTTCACACCTCATCATTTGATTTTTTCATTTCACTGTAAAAAGTACACTGTTTAGGGTGCTCTGTCAAGAGCTATTTGGAAACTTGCGCCCAGGTTTTTACAAAAGTACAGAAATAGACAGGATGAAAGATTTGAAAGATACAGGTCGTTAGAGTATACTGTATAGAAAACATGCACAAAAGGAGGAACTACTCAGGGGTATGCCTTCAGGTGCAGATACACACATAATAAGGAGGAAACAGAAATGGCAGTATATGAGATTACATTCAGCCCAACAGGAGGTACGGATAAGGTTACAGATATTCTGATGGAAGGCTATCAGAAAGAAAAGAAGGAAATCAGTCTTCTTTCTGCAGAAGATGATTATGGAAATTATGAATTTCAGAAAGAGGATATTTGTTTTATTTCTATGCCTTCTTATGGAGGAAGGGTTCCTCAGACTGCCGCAGAACGTCTGGTTCAGATGAGAGGAAACGGGGCAAAGACAGTTCTGGTATGTGTATATGGAAACAGGGCTTATGAGGATACGCTTATAGAATTAAAGGATAAGGCAGAAGAAGCAGGCTTTGCCATTTATGGAGCAGTGGCGGCAGTGGCAGAGCATTCGATCATGAGAAAGTTTGCAGCAGGAAGACCGGATGCCAGAGACACCGAAGAACTTCAGGAGTTTGGAAAGAAACTCAGGGAAAAGCTGGAGCAGAAGACAGACCTGGAAGATGTGAAGGTTCCTGGAAATCATCCGTACAAAAAACTTGGAACAATCCCGTTTATTCCTAAACCCGGAAGAGGATGCAATTCCTGTGGATACTGTGCACGGTTTTGTCCGGTAGGTGCCATTGATCCAAAAGATGTGAAGAAAGTAGATGAAAAGAAATGTATTGCCTGTATGCGCTGCATTGCAGTCTGTCCGAAAAATGTACGCAAATTAAATAAAGTGGTACTTCTGGCAGCTGAAACAAAAATGGCAAAGCTTTTTGAGGAAAGAAAAGAAAATGAACTGTTTCTGTAGGGGAGCCGGGAAGAGGAGTATGAAAAGATGACAGAAAGAAAAATGAACCGGGATACCATAAAATATATTGCTATGGCCACGATGCTTTTGAACCACATTTCCATGGTATTTATGAAACCTGGAACCCTTCTTGCAGAGATATTTCTGGATGCAGGCTATTTTACCGCTCCGGTCATGTGCTATTTTCTGGTGGAAGGCTATGGATATACCAGATCTGTAAAAAAATACGGAGAAAGACTGCTTCTTTTTGCGCTGATTTCCCAGATCCCATTTTGTCTGGCATTTACTTCAGAGGGGATTCTTGACTTTGTGGGGATGAACATGCTTTTTACTTTGTTTTTATGTTTTCTGATTATAAAGGCAATGAAAGAAATGACAGATCCTGTAATCAGGACTTTGTGCATTGCAGGGCTGGTATTTGTGTCTATGTTCAGTGACTGGGCGATCCTTGCGCCGGTATTTACTATTCTTTTTGTCCGTGCGGGAAATTCGGAAGATGCAAAGAAAAAAGCATTTATTACAGGAACGTTGATTTTTGGAGGATTTAATTTTCTGGGAGGAATGGGAAGATTTTCCCTTATGACAGATGTGGTCTATATGCTAGGAAGCATGGTGGGACCCGCGCTTGCAGGAATCTGCATTCTTTTTCTGTACAATGGAAAAAGAGCGGAGAAAAATCGAAAGTTTTCCAAATGGTTTTTTTACTGGTTTTATCCGGTACATCTGACAATTTTGGGACTGATTCGTATTTTGGGATAAAAAGGTCTTGACTTTGACGCTGCGTCAACTGCTATGATCTTAATAAGGACGGGAAATCCTTAGAATATTCGCCTGAAAAGGCAGACAGGAGCAAAAGATGGAATATTCAATCCAGGAGTTATCAAAGCTGTCCGGAGTGTCCACCCGCACTTTGAGATGGTACGATCAGATTGGGCTGCTGAAGCCTTCTAGAGTAGCGGAGAGCGGATACCGCTATTATGGAAAGAGGGAAGTAGACCGTCTGCAGGACATTCTTTATTATCGGGCGCTGGGGGTGGAGCTTGCCCGGATCAGGGAATGCCTGGACAATCCCTCCTTTGACCGTCTGGCTGCGCTGAAAGGCCACCTGACCGCTCTGGAGGCAGAAAGGCAGAAGCTGGAAGGTCTGATCCACTCACTGAAGATTACGATCAAAGCAGAAGAAAGGAATGAGATCATGAACGATCAGGAAAAATTTGAAGCGTTTAAGAAACATGCAGTAGAGGAGCATGAAAAATATTATGGAAAAGAGTCCCGGGAAAAATATGGCGATGCTCAGGTAGATAAGATGCAGAACACGGTGATGAACCTCACAAAAGAACAATATCAGGAATGGACGGAGCTGGGACAGAGGATCCAGGGACTGCTGGAAACAGCTGTGACCAGTCAGGCAGATCCAAAAGAGGAAATTGGAAAGGAGATTACAACTCTTCATAAAAGATGGCTTACCCTGACCGGAAACAGCTATGATGTCAGGAAACATAAAGGGATTGCGGAGCTGTATGTGGCGGATGAACGTTTCACAGAATATTATGACAGAAGCATATCCGGATGTGCACAGTTTCTGCGGGATGCAGTTGTGTGCTGGGCAGAGTAAATAAGATTCAGATTTGAAAGGGGCGGTCTGTGGGACCGTCCCCCCCTTTTATTATAGATGCTTATTTCATGGAAATCGTATAAGAACGGAAAAATTCTTCTCCAGCTGCAACCTGATTAATTCCGGGTTTCTGTGACAGTTCTTCTGTGAAGCCGGAGTTATCGCATCGTCCCATCCAGGGTTCCAGGCAGACAAAAGGAGCTCCGGGAGCTCTCCAGATACCAAAATTAGAAAAACCTTTGCAGGTCACTTCCACATATGGGGTACCGTCAGGGAAAGAAATTCCTGCTTTTTCAACCTGTCCGTTATCAAAGATCAGGGTATCATTATCAAAAAGATCAGGAGTGATATGGCAGACTCCATTTTTCAGAGAGAGCCTGTCTGTTTTTTCCGGGATCACAGTTCCGGTGGAAAGATCAAGCATACTTAAAGTCAGTTCTTCCTGACCGTCAAAGGTGAGGAAATACTGCTCCTGCGCAGTATCCGGAAGAACCGGCACACGGAATGCGGGATGTCCTCCGATTGTGAAATAAATAGGTTCGCTGTCCAGATTTTCTACTTTCCAGGAAACCCTGAGATCACGTCCGCAAAGCTCATGGGTAACGGAGAGACGGAAAAGGAAAGGATAGACTTCTCTGGTTTTTTCGGAAGCTTCCAGTATATGGGTGATCGTTGTATCGGAGCTTTCTGTACACAGAAATTCTGCGTCGCGGGCAAATCCGTGCTGTCCTATAGAATAGGATCTGCCGTTGATCCGATACTGGTTTGCATGACAGCGTCCTACATTTGGAAAAAGAATGGGCGCATGGCGTTTCCAGTAGGCAGGATCGGCATCCCAGAGAACCTGACGGTCATTTGTCTTGTCATAAATTTCAGATAATTCTGCGCCCAGATCGTTGATCCGGATGCGGAGTTCTTCATTTTCTAATGTGTGGATCATAAAAAAACCTCCCGTATAAATTTTCTGGTATAGCAGAAAATCAGTATTCGTTATACCAGATTCAGTATAACAGAATATTATAGAAATAACGACAGA
>NZ_CABVDF010000100.1:0-9566 GCF_902497045.1 uncultured Blautia sp.
TCCTCTCTTTCTGATTTATATTATAATTTATTCCCATACCTTCCAGGGTGCATTTCCTTTCTGCCACAGCTCTTCCAGATAATTCTTCTCCCGGAGCGTATCCATGCACTGCCAGAATCCTTTATGACGGTATGCATTCAACTGTCCGCTGCGGGCTGCCTCTACAAGCGGTTCCTTCTCAAACACTGTGGAATCTCCCTCTATCAGATCCATAATCTCCGGTTCAAGTACCATAAATCCGGCATTGATCCAGCCTCCGTCCTCTTTTTTCTTCTCTTTGAAATTTGTAATAGTTCCATCCTCGCAGATATCAAGAATTCCAAAGCGTCCTCCCGGCTGAGCAGCGGTGATTGTTGCCATTTTGCCATGAGATCTATGATAGTCCAGAAGTTCTTTTATATTCACATCCGCCACGCCATCCCCGTAGGTCAGCATAAAGGTATCTCCATCCAGATATTCTCTCACCCTCTTGATGCGGCCTCCTGTCATGGTGTACAAGCCTGTATCCACAAGCGTAACTTTCCAGGGTTCCAGGGTATTGTTATGGACGATCATTTTGTTTTCCTGCGTAAAATCAAAGGTAATATTGCTGTTATGCAGATAGTAATCTGCAAACCATTCTTTGATCACATGCTGCTTATAACCGCAGCAGATCACAAACTCATTAAATCCATAATGAGAATACATTTTCATAATATGCCATAAAATAGGCTTTTCTCCGATCTCGATCATTGGCTTGGGCTTCAGATGACTTTCTTCACTGATCCTTGTTCCAAATCCTCCTGCCAGAATAACAACCTTCATATAGATTCTCCCATCTTCCTTTATTTCTATCTGTCCGTCTGATCTTTATGTCCTTTTCATTCTAATACAAATATGTTCAAAAGAAAACCCCAAAAGATAAAAAGCCATACAGTCAGCCGGGAAAACATCTCTTTCCCAACTGACCATACGGCTGTTCAAATATCTGTTCTGCTTCTGACGTATCGTTTTTATTTTGCCTTTGCAGCTTTTTTCTCCTGAGTTTCTTTCCACAGTCTGTCCGCTTCCGGTGTCCACTGCTGCGCATATGCGGTGCACTTTCCGCAAAGATGCTCTGCTGTTTCCGGAGACTGCAGGTCTGTGGAATGTGCTCCGGATTCTTTTACAAGTCTCTGGAGGATCTCCGGATTCTCCAGCATCGGACATGGGCGAAGCATGTTCTCATTAAACGGCTGATTGTTATGGTATGCCATAAATAACGGCTGCTTCAGGATCTCCAGGATGGTATTTTCCCGGATATTTCCATTGGAATAATGGATAAACACACAGGGTTCCGCATCTCCATTGGCATTAATATGGAAGTAATTTCTGCCTCCTGCAATACATCCTCCCACAAACTCTCCGTCATTCTGGAAGTCCATGGTAAACAGTCCCGGCCCATGTTCCATATTGCGGATTTCTCTTACTCTGTCATGCATATAAACTCTCTGTTCTGCTGTTGGAAGAAGTTCCAGAGAAGCATCGTTTCCAACCGGCATATAGTGAAAATACAGAGAATAACGGCAGCCTTTTTCCACCAGCATATTTACAAACTCATCGCTTGTCACACTGTCGATATTCTGACTGGTATAGCAGATCGAGGTACCAAAAACAAGACCGTTCTTCTTCAGAAGTTCCATAGCATGCATGACTTTTCCATAAACACCCTCACCACGGCGCAGATCATTTACTTCCGGCTTTCCTTCCAGACTCAGCGCCAGGAACAGGTTTCCTGCTTCCTGCATCTGATGACAGAGCTCTTCGTCTACAAGAGTACCATTTGTGTAAGCAAGGAATACACAGTCGTTATGCTTTTTGCAGAGTGCGATCACGTCTTTTTTACGTACCATCGGTTCTCCGCCTGTCAGCATATAGAAATACACACCAAGCTCTTTTCCCTGAGTAATGACAGAATCCATTTCTTCAAAGGTAAGATTCAGCTTGTTTCCGTATTCTGCCGCCCAGCATCCTGTACAGTGAAGATTGCACGCACTGGTAGGATCCATAAGAATGATCCAGGGGATATTGCAGTTATGTACTTTTCTCATTTCACGAATGGTTTTTGTGCCATGATAAAACGCCTCATATCCCAGATTCACAAGAGTCGTCTTCAGGACATTGGGATGAAGTTCCTCCACCATAGAGCTTACATAACGATTCAGTGTATATTCCGGATTTAAAGTCACCCGTCTCAAATACTCCCAGTTGATCCCCAGATCAAATTCATTCATATATTTTTCCGCAGTGTCAAGGATTTTTTCATAAGCGCCCTGACGGTCTTTATTGATCTGACTGAGTTCATGCTCTACGATTCCTGAAAAAACTTTTCTGCCTGCTGCGTGTGCGATTCTGCTCATCTGCAATTCCTCCCTGTAATGTACGCTTCCAAAACGGTACCTGTTTTTACTTATCAATTTGTATAGCTTTCATTATAGGCGGAAATATACTTTTTTCCATAAACAAAAGCAGTGCAGTGTTTAGTTTTTTATCATTCAAAGCATTTTGTCTAATTCCTTCAATTCGCAGAAGGGAATACTCCCTCCAAAAAGATCCAGGGCGCTTCCTACGGTTACATCCAGCCGTCCCCTGCCATGCACCTTCAAAAGCCGGATATCCTCCATACAGCCTACTCCGCCTGCATAGGTAACCGGTTTTTCTCCATATTCCGCAAGGATCTCTGCAAGCTCCGTCTCTATACCGGAAGCCTTACCTTCCACATCTACTGCATGGATCAGAAACTCATCGCAGTGGCTGCCAAGCTCCCTCATCCTTTCCGGCGTCACTTCCACATCTGTAAATTTCTGCCAGCGGTCTGTAACGATGTAGTATGCGCCGTCCTTTTTCCGGCAGCTAAGATCCAGAACAAGATGCTCTTTTCCTACTTCGCTTTTCATTTTTTCCAGATTTTCCCAGCACAGTCTCCCATCTCGAAACACATATGAGGTTACGATCACATGGCTTGCCCCTGCATCCAGATACTGCTGTGCATTGTCCGGGCATACCCCTCCTCCAATCTGAAGACCTCCCGGAAACGCTTTCAGAGCCTTTAACGCCTGTTTCCTTGTATCTTCAAAATACGGAGAACTCTTCGGATTCAAAAGGATCACATGTCCTCCTCGGAGATTAGTTTCTCTGTAAAGAGATGCATAAAAAGCAGCATCCTGTTCCGAAACATAATTTTCACGCGCCTGATCTCCGGCATCCTTCAGGCTTCCTCCTACAATCTGCTTCACTTTTCCATTATGTATGTCAATACATGGATGAAATCGCATCCTGCTCCCTCCTCTTCTTTCCCGACAACTGTCTGACGGTCCTTTCTCCTGTATCTACATAGAACAAAGCGGACAAGTCCGCTTTGTTCGCCAGATGCAGGCTGCCATAGGCAGGCTGCATCTGGACGCATTCCCCATATCCTGTATTAAATTACCGATATGATGATATCATATTATGATTTTATTTCCTGTGCAACTTTATTTTACTTCAGCAGGCCACAAAAAATTTCTCCTGCTATCTATTTGCCAAAACTTTTATCTTCCTTCTGCTGCATTGTCTACAGCATCTCCCATATCTTTTACTGCATTTCCTACCCCATCTCCCAGATCTTTCACACTGTTGCCAAGTTCACCGGAAATGGTATCGTCGTTTCTGTCAGTATTGTTATTTTCATCTGTCGTACCGTCTGCGCTGTCTTCTGTATTGTCTCCGGCAATTGTATTGTCATCTGCAGCATTATTTTCGGAGGCTGTATTGCCATCGGCTGTATTTTCACTGCTGTTTTCCGTGTTTTCATTTACAGTGTCATTACCTTCCTCTTTATCCTTGTTTGCATCTTCCGGTTTCGTGCTGCCCTGATCCATACTGTCAGCATTCCCCTTATTGTCTGTCATAGTTCCTGATTCGTCTGCATTATTATCTGTGTTTTCTCCGCAGGCTGTAAATGCCCCCAGGACAAGCACCAGCATCATACCTGTCATAATCTTTTTTAAATTTTTCATACTGATCCGTCTCCTTTTCTTGAATTTTATATCTGATACAGATAATATGTGCAGTTTGCAGAATAATATTAAAGGAAATTTTTTCCAAAGAAAAAGACAGGTCATGTGCCCCGGAAAACGGAGCGCATGATCTGCCTTTTTTCATATGCACCGTCTGTAGGAAACAAGAAATAAAACTCCTTCCCTGTCCTGCAAACAGATATTTTTGTATCCTTTTATTTTGCTTCGATCACATCTGCCATATCATACTTTCCTTCCGGCTTCCCTGCAAGAAATTTGGCAGCTTCTACAGCGCCCTTTCCAAATACAGCCTTGGAATAAGCTGTATGCTTAAACTCGATCACCTCATCCGGACCTGCAAAAATTATCTCATGATCTCCTACGATCGTTCCTCCTCTGACAGCAGAAATACCAATCTCTTTATCTGAACGCATCTCTCTTTTCTGACTGCGGTCAAATACATAATTATATTCATTTCCCATTGCCTCATTAAGACTGTCTGCAAGAGCAAGAGCAGTTCCGCTTGGAGCATCCAGCTTCAGACGATGATGGCGTTCCACGATCTCCATATCAAATCCTGCTGCCGCAAGAACTTTCGCAGCTTCCTGGATCAGTTTCAAAAGTGTATTTATTCCCAGAGACATATTTGCGGATTTCAGAACTGCAGTTTTCTTTGCAGTTTCTTCAACCTTTGCAAGCTGTTCTTCACTTAACCCTGTAGTGCAGAGAACAACTGGAAGCTTCCTTTCTCCACAGTAATCCAAAAGCGCATCCACTGCTTTTGCAGATGAAAAATCAATCACCACATCAATCTCTTCCTGACATGCAGAAAGCTCTGTATATACTGGATAGGAAGTATTTCCTCTGTCTGCAATATCCACTCCGGCTACAATCTGTGCCTCAGGGTCTTTCTCAACAAGTTCGGAGATTACCTGCCCCATATGGCCGCAGCAGCCGTGCATCATAATTTTTATCATAATTTCCTCCTCATTGTGCGTGTTTTTGCACATCCAGGTACACTCTTGAGTGTTTCCTCCTCATTGTGCGTGTTTATGCCAGCTTCAGCCCGTAATCCACCATTGCTTTTTTGAGGATTTCTTTATTACACTCTTCCATTTCACAAAGAGGCATACGAAGAGGTCCCACTTCCATTCCCATCATATTCATAGCAGTTTTTACCGGAATGGGATTCACTTCACAGAACAGGGCGTTCACAAGAGGAATAGCCTCGATCTGAAGCTTAGTCGCTTCTTTAATATCTCCCTCCAGGAATTTCATGACCATATCGTGAGTCTGCTTAGGAGCAACATTGGAAAGAACTGAGATAACTCCAAGTCCGCCCAGAGACAGCACAGGAAGAACCTGATCGTCATTTCCGGAATAAAGTTCCAGTTTCTCTCCTGCAAGAGCCACTGTCTTGGCAATCTGAGAAAGATCGCCGCTGGCAGCTTTAATTCCAACAATATTCTTAACATTTTTTACAAGTGCAGCCACAGTTGCAGGCTGAAGGTTGCAGCCTGTACGGCTTGGTACATTATACATGATAATCGGTGTTTCCGGAACAGCTTCTGCAATAGCAGTATAATGTGCGATCAAACCTTTCTGAGTGGCCTTATTATAATAAGGAGTTACGACCAGAAGTGCGTCTGCTCCGTAAGAAGCGGCTTCTTTTGACAGCATGATTGCTGTTTCTGTACAGTTAGAACCTGTACCGGCAATTACAGGAACACGCTTTGCTACCTTATCAATAGTAAACTTGATGGTTTTCAGGTGCTCTCCATGAGTCATGGTAGATGACTCTCCTGTAGTTCCACAAATGATAATGGCATCTGTACTGTTAGCGATCTGATACTCCAGGATCTCCTCCAGCTTTTCATAATTCACACTTCCGTCTTCATGCATAGGTGTAATAATTGCAACACCTGCTCCCTTAAAAATTGCCATATCAGTTCCTCCTTTATCCTTCTGTACTATATTATGCAACTAACAGCTCTGCCGTCTTAGAACTCAGGCTGTATCTCAGAATCATTTTCCTCAACTGTATCTTCCGTAAGTTTTATTACTGTATCTACATACGGTCTCAGTCCTTCCGGCAGATTCGTACCGGTCATAACAATCTGCATACTCCGGTCTCTCTGTCTGAGGATCTCTGCAACTGTATCCACGGAAACAATTCCCTGCTCTATCACTCCCAGTATTTCATCCAGAAGCAGAAAGTCACATTCCTGTGTAACAACTACTTTTCTTGCAAAATTTAATCCATTAAGAATGTTTGCCCGCTCTTCTTCTTTCTCCTCATCGGTAAGATCATCATAGCAGCAATCCTGTTTTTCAAAACGGAAAATCTTGATGTCCAGATCATCCAGCTGTTCTAAAAAGTCCACGGAACGCCGTTCCCGTCCTTTCAGAAACTGGATAATGATAACGCTTTTTCCCTCAGCAGCTGCGCGAAGACTCTGTCCAAGTCCTAATGTCGTCTTCCCCTTCGCGCTTCCGCAATATGCTTCTATTAATTCTTTTTCCATGACAATTCCTCTTTATATTGATGAAACTGCATCTTTTTTTAATGTCCTTATCTTACCGCAGATTTTCTGAAATTGCAAGTATTACTCTGGAAGACCCAGCTATATATTTAGCCTGTTTATGTACAGGCATATCGCCTCTGAGCCCCGGCTCTTCTCGACACGCCCCCTGCTTTCCCTGCCGGCATACGGCAGATTATACGGCCAGGTACTTATATTTATATGGCTTCCGGCTGTATGATCCGCAGCATATTTCGGTTTATTCCAGGTATTCCAGCTTGCTTACAGAGACTTCGTAGGCTGTGCGCCGCTCTGTCTGATTTTCACCTAATTTTTTTACATATTCCCGACTCTGGATCCTTCCCCAGATCAGAACATGTCCCCCAACTGTAAAAGCGGACGCATAACGTGCGTTTCTTCCCCAGCAGATACAAGGTATGTAATCTGATTTTCCGTAAGGACGGTTTACTGCCAGAAGCACATCTGCGATTTCTCTTCCCAAAGGAGTTTTCCGATAAACCGGAGGTTTACAGATATACCCGTCCATAAAAATCTGATTGGTAGGGATCACATCTTCATCCTGACCTATAAATCTTACTTCTCTGGCGAATACGGAAAGTACTAAACGATTATGCTTTTCTTCATGACGGTTATAGGATCGAAACTGACCGCTGATCTCTATATATTCACCTACATAATCCTGCGTTACATCCACCAGACGTTCCGATACCATTACCGGAATCCGATCCTCGGAATCACTTAGGCGCTTTACAATCAGATCCATCACAAAAAATCCCTCTCCAAATACCTGATGACTGAATGTAAAGCCGGTAGCAATCTTCCCCATGATCGATACCTGATTGTTTTCAATGATTTTGTCTGCCATAATACAGTTCTCCTTCCTCTTTGGGTATTTTGTCTATATTAGCCTATGTACCTGTCCGGAAGTTTAGAACCTAAATCTCAAAATTTTTTTTGGAACACCTTGTATTCTTTGAAAAATGTGGTAAACTGGAATGTCGTACCGTGAATAAAACACATTAATATAGAAGAAAAAAGAAAGGATTTCGATTTTTATGAAGACCAAACGCGAAGATGTACGCAACGTTGCCATTATCGCCCATGTTGACCATGGAAAAACCACTCTGGTGGATCAGCTTCTGAAGCAGAGCGGTGTTTTCCGTGAAAACCAGGAGGTACAGGAACGTGTTATGGACTCTAACGATATCGAGCGCGAGCGTGGTATCACAATTTTGTCCAAAAACACAGCTGTCCATTACAAGGGCGTAAAGATCAATATCATTGACACTCCGGGACATGCTGATTTTGGAGGAGAAGTGGAACGTGTACTGAAAATGGTAGACGGTGTAATTCTTCTTGTCGATGCCTTCGAGGGCGCTATGCCGCAGACAAAATTCGTTTTGAAAAAAGCTCTGGAACTGGATCTCCATGTAATCGTATGCATCAATAAGATTGACCGTCCGGAAGCCCGTCCTGATGAAGTCATTGACGAGGTTCTGGAACTTCTCATGGATCTGGAGGCTTCTGACGAGCAGCTTGACTGTCCGTTCCTGTATGCTTCTGCCAAAGCAGGTCATGCTGTCCTGGATCTCTCCGATACACCGGAAAACATGGAGCCGCTTTTTGAAACTATTCTTAAATATATTCCTGCTCCGGAAGGAGATCCTGATGCTGATACACAGGTTCTCATCAGTACCATTGACTATAATGAATATGTGGGCCGTATCGGCGTAGGTAAAGTAGAAAATGGTAAAATCGCAGTAAATCAGGAGCTGACACTTCTGAACCATCATGACCTTGACAAACGCCAGAAAGTAAAGATCAGCAAGCTTTATGAATTTGACGGCTTAAATAAAGTTGAAGTAAAGGAAGCTTCCATCGGTTCTATCGTGGCTGTTTCCGGTATTGCAGATATCCATATCGGAGATACCCTCTGCGGCGGAGACAAGCCGGAATCCATCCCATTCCAGAAAATCTCCGAGCCTACAATTTCCATGAACTTCCTTGTAAATGACAGTCCTCTGGCTGGTCAGGAAGGTAAATACATCACCTCCCGCCACCTTCGCGACCGTCTTTATAAAGAGCTGAACACTGATGTCAGCCTTCGTGTGGAGGATACGGAAAGCACTGAGTGCTTTAAGGTTTCCGGCCGTGGAGAGCTTCATCTTTCTGTTCTTATTGAAAACATGCGCCGTGAAGGCTATGAATTCGCAGTCAGCAAACCAGAGGTTCTTTATCATGTAGACGAACGCGGCAAAAAGCTGGAGCCTATGGAACTTGCCTATGTAGATGTCCCGGAGGAATTTTCCGGTACAGTGATCCAGAAACTCAGCGAAAGAAAAGGCGAGCTCCAGGGAATGAGTACTGCAAGCGACGGTTCTGTCCGTCTGGAATTCCATATCCCTTCCCGTGGACTGATCGGCTTCCGAAGCGATTTTATGACTT
Organism: uncultured Blautia sp.; assembly: GCF_902497045.1. NCBI lineage: Bacteria > Bacillati > Bacillota > Clostridia > Lachnospirales > Lachnospiraceae > Blautia > uncultured Blautia sp. The sequence goes on from NZ_CABVDF010000100.1 coordinate 9,005, forward strand.
CCACCAAGGGAACCGGCATCCTGAATACAATTTTTGACGGCTACGCTCCATACAAAGGGGATTTCCAGTACCGTAAACAGGGATCCCTGATCGCCTTTGAAGCCGGCGAAGCTGTTACCTACGGACTTTTCTCCGCTCAGGAACGCGGTGTTCTCTTTATCGGACCAGGAGCAAAGGTTTACAGCGGTATGGTCATCGGTCAGAACGGAAAAGCAGAAGATATCGAACTGAACGTCTGCAAAACCAAACATCTGACCAACACACGTTCCTCTTCCGCTGACGAGGCTCTGAAACTGACACCTCCTAAGGTATTAAGCCTTGAGCAGGCTATTGAGTTTATCGACAATGACGAGCTTCTGGAAATAACACCCAGCAGTCTTCGAATCCGTAAGAGAATTCTCGATCCAAGGGAAAGAAAGCGTGCAGGCTTTAAGAAAAACTAAAATCATCTGAAGCACTATCGTAAATGTTGTTTCTGAAATACATCATCCCCCTGTATGACCCATATGATATGCTCCCTTCTAGGTAGACAGTTAAAATAATAAAACTGTTTATCAAGGAG
>NZ_CABVDF010000101.1:0-9566 GCF_902497045.1 uncultured Blautia sp.
TATAATAAAGAAAAGTTATTTATACACAGGAGGAAATGACTATGCCATGTACTACGATACTGATCGGAAAAAAAGCCACTTATGACGGCTCAACTATTGTTGCAAGAAATGAAGATTCTCCTTCCGGAGAATTCTGTGCCAAGAGACTGGAGGTTATGAAACCGGAAGATCAGCCGAGACTTTATAAATCTGTACTTTCTCATGTAGAGATTCCTCTTCCGGAGGATCCTATGCAGTATACATACCTTCCAAACAGCGATACTGTGGAGGGAATCTGGGGCGCTTATGGAGTCAATGAAAAAAATGTATCCATGACAGCAACAGAGACTTTGACGACCAATGCAAGAGTAGCAGGAGCAGATCCCCTTGTGGTTTATAAAAAAGCCCAGGATGATCAGCCGGAGGTAAAAGGCGGAATTGGAGAAGAAGATTTGGTAACACTTGTTCTTCCGTACATTACTTCCGCAAGAGAGGGAGTAAGGAGACTGGGAAGTCTTCTGGAAACCTATGGAACATATGAAATGAATGGAATTGCTTTTCAGGATGAGCAGGAAATCTGGTGGCTGGAAACAATCGGAGGACATAACTGGATCGCAAAAAGAGTACCGGATAATGAATATGTGGTGATGCCTAATCAGTTGGGAATTGACTGTTTTGATCTGGAAGACGCTTATGGAGAAGAAAAAAATCATATGTGTTCCAGAACTTTGAGAACCCTGATTGAAGAATATCACCTGGATCTGCGTATGGATCCGGAGGAGGAGTTCAATCCCAGGGATGCTTTTGGATCCCATGACGACTCTGATCATGTATATAATACTCCCCGTGCCTGGGCAATGCTCCGTTACTTCAATCCCCGTACGTTTTCCTGGGATGGACCGGATGCAGAATACAGACCAGAGGACGATGATCTGCCATGGTCTCTTGTGCCGGAAAAAAAGATTACTGTAGAAGAGGTGAAGTGGGTTCTTTCCAATCACTATCAGGGAACGCCTTATGATGTATACGGAAAAAGAAATAAAGAGGCCGGCATGTACCGGGCAATTGGAGTAAACCGAAATAATGCTCTGGGACTGGTGCAGATCAGACCTTATATGCCGGAGTCCTTAAAAGCAATCCAGTGGCTTGCAGTAGGTTCCAATGTGTTTAATGCGATGATTCCTGTATATCCTCATGTGGACAAAATGCCGGAATATCTGTCAAAAGCATATGTAAAGCCTACAACAGAGAGTTTTTACTGGGCAAACAGAATTATTGGAGCTCTGGCAGATGCCCACTATCATGAGAATCAGTCCAATATCGAAAGATATCAGGCGGCAGTAGACCGGAAAGTTTATGCACTGGTCAATAAATTTGACCGGGAATTTCTGGACAAAAAGCCAGAAGATGAAAAAGCGTTTTTTGAGGCTGCAAATCAGGAAATCTCTGATTTTACAGAGGAAAAAACAACAGAGGTTCTGGATAAGGTGCTGTTTACCTCAAGCAGCCTGATGAAAAACGGCTTTTCAAGAAGTGATTCATAAGCAGAAATGATATTTATCCTTCCCGGCTGTCCAGGATCAGTTCACAGGAAATATCCGTGAATTCTCCGGAGAGAATCTGGTTCAGCCGGTTGGTTGCTTCATGAAGCTGGTGTACATTCAGGCTGTCAGAATTTATCTGAAAATAAATAGCAACCCATAGCTGTCTTCCTGTACGGGCAATATCGTAAAAAACAGGATGAAAGGAAAAATCCTTCAGGATACCGGAAGAAAGCTCCTTAATTCTGCCAACTGTTTTTTTGTCAGGCGAAAAAAGGAAAAGCTCTCGAAAAGTTTCCATAAGCATTTTGATGCTTTCTGGAATCATAAGTATCATAATAAAAATAGCGACTAACTGGTCAAAATACGGAGCCAGAAAATCAAAAGGAGTATTTTTCAGCTGGGTTGCAATAAAAAAAGCACCCGACATACCAATACTGTATGCCACATCAATTTTCCAGCCCAGGATTTCTGCTTTTACGGTGGGAGAGGAAACATTGCGGCTCATGAATTTCATGATCAGAAAAATACCCAGACTGACAAGTCCGACGATGAACTGAAACAGGGAAACCTGTCCTTTGTTAATATTATTTCCGCCGGAAAGAAGACTTTCAATAACATCAGCAAGAACACTGACCGTTACAGAAGTCAGCATAATATTTTTGACAAGGATAAAAAAGGATTCTACCTGAAAGAAACCATAGGGTCTTTTTTCAGAAACCGGTTTATGGAATAATGGTGTCAAAAACAGAATCAGTACAATAAAGATCAGTTCAGATGCATCATAAAGTGCATCCATAAGAGTAGACTGGGAATGACTGTATACAGCATAGATCAGTTCGGCGGCTACGAAGAACAGTCCACTGATAAATGACAGAAGCAGGATTCTTTTTTCCAGAATTTCTTTTGAGTTTTTTGCAGGTTCAGATGTCATGATTACTCCTTTCAGACAGTTCGCATAAAAAATATATGTGTATAATGAAGGGTATTATATAACAGCCCTAAAATAAAGTAAACACCTGTCAGACTTTCAAAAATATATTTATATTTGATCGAAAAGATCTTGGATTTTTGGAATAATCAGGGAAAGGGCTTGACAGATGGAATTTGTAGACTTTATAATATAGTCTGTATATACGATCACGCAAAAACTTTGATGGAGACAGTAAGCCGCAGACATTCTATACTGACTGATAAGGGATCGAACGCTTCAGAGAGCCGGGGGCAGGTGGAAGCCCGGCGCAAGTAGAAACGGCTGAATATCACTCCGGAGTTTCCAGCCTGAAACTGACAGGGAATAAGGCCGGACGGTTTCCCGCCGTTAGAGGGGGCATGTATCGGCAGAATTCTGTCCGTACAGTGTATGAGGTGGTGCGAAGTGAAGTATACTCTCGTCCTTTTACAGGACGGGAGTTTTTTTATTTATTTAGTAAAGTAATAAGACAGGAGGAATTTATCGTGTATCAGAAAGTAGATACGAACCTGAACTTTGTTGACCGTGAAAAAAAGGTCGAGCAGTTCTGGAAAGAAAACCATATTTTTGAAAAAAGTATGGACAGTCGTAAGGAGGGAGAAACTTATACCTTTTATGACGGACCGCCAACAGCCAACGGCAAGCCTCATATCGGTCATGTGCTGACCCGTGTTATCAAGGATATGATCCCAAGATACCGTACTATGAAAGGAAACATGGTTCCACGTAAAGCGGGCTGGGATACTCATGGACTTCCGGTAGAACTTGAGGTTGAAAAAAAGCTTGGACTTGACGGTAAGGAGCAGATCGAGGCTTACGGTATGGAGCCGTTTATCCAGCAGTGTAAGGAAAGTGTCTGGAAATACAAGGGAATGTGGGAGGATTTTTCTTCTACCGTCGGTTTCTGGGCTGATATGGATCATCCTTATGTAACCTATGATGACAATTATATTGAATCTGAGTGGTGGGCTCTGAAAGAAATCTGGAATAAAGATCTCCTTTATAAAGGATTTAAGATCGTGCCTTACTGCCCGCGCTGCGGAACTCCGCTTTCTGCACAGGAGGTTTCCCAGGGCTATAAGACAGTAAAGGAACGTTCTGCCATCGTTCGTTTTAAGGTTGTAGGAGAGGATGCTTATTTCCTGGCATGGACGACTACACCGTGGACTCTTCCTTCCAACCTGGCGCTCTGCGTAAATCCGGATGAGACTTACTGTAAAGTAAAGGCAGCAGACGGATATACTTATTATATGGCAGAGGCTCTTCTGGACAAAGTTCTTGGAAAGCTTGCCAAAGAGGATGAAAAGGCCTACGAGGTTCTGGAAACTTATAAAGGAACTGATCTGGAATACAAAGAGTATGAGCCTCTTTGGGAATGTACCAGAGAAGCAGCTGCAAAGCAGAAGAAAAAAGCGCATTATGTAGTATGTGACAGCTATGTTACTATGAGTGACGGTACAGGTATCGTTCATATTGCTCCGGCATTTGGTGAGGATGATAACCGTGTAGGCCGCGATTACAACCTTCCGTTTGTACAGTTTGTAGACGGACAGGGAAATATGGCAAAAGAAACTCCATATGCAGGAGTATTTGTAAAGAAAGCAGACCCCCTTGTACTTGTTGACCTTGACAAAGAAGGAAAGCTTTTTGATGCGCCGAAGTTTGAGCACGACTACCCTCACTGCTGGCGCTGCGATACACCGCTGATCTACTATGCACGAGAGTCCTGGTTCATTAAAATGACAGCAGTAAAGGACGATCTGATCCGTAATAACAATACCATCAACTGGATTCCGGAGAGCATCGGAAAAGGACGTTTCGGTGACTGGCTGGAAAACGTTCAGGACTGGGGTATTTCCAGAAACCGTTACTGGGGAACACCGCTGAATATCTGGCAGTGTGAGTGCGGACATATGCACTCCATCGGAAGCCGCCAGGAGCTTTATGAGATGAGCGGCGATGAGAAGGCAAAGACCGTAGAACTTCACCGTCCATACATTGATGAGATTACTATGAAGTGTCCGGAGTGCGGCGGAACCATGCACCGTGTACCGGAGGTAATTGACTGCTGGTTTGATTCAGGAGCAATGCCTTTTGCACAGCATCACTATCCGTTTGAAAATCAGGATCTGTTTGAGCAGCAGTTCCCGGCAGATTTTATCTCCGAGGCAGTTGACCAGACAAGAGGATGGTTCTATTCTCTTCTGGCAGAATCTACTCTGCTGTTTAACAAGGCTCCGTACAGAAATGTTATTGTTCTTGGCCATGTACAGGATGAGAATGGACAGAAGATGAGTAAATCCAAAGGAAATGCGGTAGATCCTTTTGACGCTCTTGAAAAATACGGTGCAGACGCGATCCGCTGGTATTTCTATATCAACAGTGCCCCATGGCTTCCGAACCGTTTCCACGGCAAAGCAGTTGTAGAGGGACAGCGTAAATTTATGAGCACACTTTGGAATACTTATGCATTCTTTGTGCTTTATGCGAATATTGATGAGTTTGATCCGACGAAATATACGCTTGATTACGATCAGCTTCCGGTTATGGACAAATGGCTTCTCAGCAAGCTGAACTCCGTAGTAAAAGCGGTAGATGAGAACCTGGCAAATTACAAGATCCCGGAAAGCGCAAGAGCTCTTCAGGAATTTGTAGATGAGATGAGTAACTGGTATGTAAGAAGAAGCCGTGAGCGTTTCTGGGCAAAAGGAATGGAGCAGGATAAGATCAATGCCTACATGACTCTTTATACAGCTCTTGTGACGATCTCCAAGGCAGCCGCTCCTATGATTCCGTTTATGACAGAGGATATGTATCAGAATCTTGTGAGAAGCGTAGACAAGAATGCACCGGAAAGTATCCATCTCTGTGATTTCCCTGAGGTAAAAACAGAATGGATCAACAAAGAGCTGGAAGAGGATATGGAAGCTCTTCTGAAGGTGGTCGTTCTTGGACGTGCAGCAAGAAATACAGCAAATATCAAGAACCGTCAGCCTATTGGCACAATGTATGTAAAATCTGAGAAGGAAATGGATCAGTTCTACACAGATATTATTGCAGATGAGCTGAACGTAAAAGAAGTGAAATTCGCAAAAGATGTAGAATCATTTATTTCCTACAGCTTTAAACCACAGCTCCGTACCGTGGGCCCGAAATACGGCAAGCTTCTGGGCGGTATCCGTACAGCACTTACAGAGCTGAATGGTACAGCGGCTATGAAGGAACTGAAGGAAACAGGTCTTCTCACTCTGGACATTAATGGAAACAAGGTGGAACTGGCAGAAGAGGATCTTCTGATCGAGACAGCTCAGACTGAGGGTTATGTAACAGAGACAGATGGAGATACTTCCGTAGTTCTGGATACCAATCTGACACCGGAGCTGATCGAGGAAGGCTTTGTTCGTGAAATCATCAGTAAGATCCAGACAATGAGAAAAGAGGCTGGCTTTGAGGTTATGGATAAGATCTGTATTTATGCAAAAGATAATGAGCGTATTACAGAACTGATGAACAATCATAAAGAAGAAATCATGTCAGAAGTTCTTGCAGAGGATATGGTACTCAATGAAACCGATGGTTATGTAAAGGAATGGAACATCAATAAAGAAAATGTCGTTCTTGGTGTAGCCAGAAAGTAGGAGGAAAGAGAAAATGATTAATAAGCAGTTTAAAAAAGAGGCGTTTAAAGAGAGCGTGAAAGAAAATGTAAAGTTTCTGTATCGTAAGACCTTGGAGGAGGCAACACAGGAGCAGATCTTTCAGGCAGTCAGCTATACAGTAAAGGACGTGATCATCGACGACTGGCTGGAGTCACAGAATGCATATCACGAAAAGGATCCAAAGATCGTTTATTACATGTCTATGGAATTCCTTATGGGACGTGCACTTGGAAACAACCTTCTGAATCTTACCGCTTATGATGAGGTAAAGGAAGCTCTTGAGGAGCTGGGCCTCGACCTGAATGTAATTGAAGACCAGGAGCCGGATCCGGCTCTTGGAAACGGCGGTCTGGGACGTCTGGCAGCATGCTTCTTGGATTCTTTGGCAACTTTGAACTACTGTGCATACGGCTGCGGTATCCGTTACCGCTACGGTATGTTCAAACAGCAGATCAAGGATGGTTTCCAGTATGAAGTACCGGACAACTGGCTGAAAAACGGATATCCTTTTGAACTGCGTCGTCCGGAATATGCAAAGGAAGTGCATTTCGGCGGATATGTGCGCGTAGAGTACGATCAGGCTACCGGCACAAATAAATTCATCCATGAAGGCTATCAGGCAGTAAAGGCAGTTCCGTTTGATATGCCTATCCTTGGATATAACAACAAGATCGTAAACACTCTCCGTATCTGGGACGCAGAGCCGATCGTTGACTTCGGACTGGATTCCTTTGATAAGGGTGACTACAAAAAGGCGGTAGAGCAGGAAAACCTTGCCCGAAATATCGTAGAGGTACTTTATCCGAACGATAATCATATGGCAGGTAAAGAGCTTCGTCTTAAACAGCAGTATTTCTTTGTTTCTGCCAGCCTTCAGGCAGCAATTGAAAAATATAAAAAAGACCATGATGATATCCGCAAGCTTTATGAGAAGGTTGTCTTCCAGATGAACGATACTCATCCGACAGTTGCAGTTGCAGAGCTGATGCGTATCCTCATGGACGAAGAAGGTCTTGGATGGGATGAGGCATGGGAAATTACAACCAAGTGTGTTGCTTATACAAACCATACCATTATGTCTGAGGCACTGGAAAAATGGCCGATTGAGCTGTTCTCCAGACTTCTTCCCCGTGTATACCAGATCATTGAGGAGATCAACAGAAGATTCATCCTTGATATTCAGGCGAAATATCCGGGCAACTATGAGAAGATCAAAAAGATGGCCATCATCTATGACGGTCAGGTAAAAATGGCTCATCTTGCAATCGTTGCAGGATTTTCTGTAAACGGCGTTGCAAGACTGCATACAGAGATTTTGAAAAACCAGGAGCTGAGAGATTTCTACGAGATGATGCCGGAGAAATTCAACAACAAGACAAACGGTATCACACAGAGACGTTTCCTGCTTCACGGAAACCAGCTTCTTGCAAACTGGGTAACCGACCATATCGGACCGGAATGGATCACAGATCTTTCCCAGATCAGCAAGCTGAAACTTTATGTGGATGATGAGAAGGCACAGCAGGAGTTCATGAACATCAAATACCAGAACAAAGTACGTCTTGCAAAATATATTCTGGAGCATAACGGCGTTGAAGTGGATCCACGTTCTATCTTCGACGTTCAGGTTAAGAGACTTCATGAGTACAAACGCCAGCTTCTGAACATCCTTCATGTTATTTATCTGTATGACCAGATTAAGCTTCATCCGGAGATGGATTTCTATCCAAGAACATTTATCTTTGGTGCAAAGGCTTCTGCAGGTTATCATACAGCCAAGAAGATCATCAAACTGATCAACGCTGTTGCAGATGTGGTAAATAACGACAAGTCCATCAATAACAAGCTGAAGGTTGTATTTATTGAGAACTATCGTGTATCCAACGCAGAGATGATCTTTGCTGCAGCAGACGTTTCTGAGCAGATTTCTACTGCAAGTAAAGAGGCTTCCGGTACAGGTAACATGAAGTTCATGCTGAACGGTGCACCTACACTGGGAACTATGGATGGTGCCAATGTGGAGATCGTTGAGGAGGTTGGAGAGGAGAACGCATTTATCTTCGGTCTCAGTTCTGATGAAGTTATTAATTATGAGAATAACGGCGGCTATGATCCGAATGTGATCTATAACACAGACGGCGAGATTCGTCAGGTTCTTATGGAACTGATCAATGGAACCTTCTCTAAGGATACAGAACTGTTCCGTGATCTTTATGATTCACTTCTTACAACGAAAAATACAGACCGTGCAGACAGATACTTCATCCTGGCTGACTTCCGTTCCTATGCAGCAGCACAGAAACGTGTAGAGGAAGCTTACCGTGATGAAAAACGCTGGGCTCGTATGGCAATGATGAACACTGCATGCAGCGGTAAGTTCACATCAGACAGAACGATCCAGGAATATGTAGATGATATCTGGCATCTGGATAAGGTTATGATCGAGACAAAATAAAAATAGGCTGATACAGATGTGAATGTACAGTGAAACGAAAACAGGAACTGATGCTTGAGTCAGTTCCTGTTTTTGCATGTTGATGTTATTTAAAAACATGTATGGTTCCATTGTCATTTAGTTTTTTAATGAATGAAATGGCAATTGGAAAACCAAAAAGCCCCCATATGCCTAAAAATCTTAAACCTGTAAGCATACTGATGAGTGTAAGCACAGGATGCAGTCCCATCTGTTTTCCGATCAGTTTGGGTTCTACGATATTTCTGATGATGGTAATCGCGATATATAAAAGGAAGATACCGGCTGCCAGAGGATAGTTCTGGATAAGGAGACAGATGATCCCCCATGGGATCAGAATCGTACCGGTTCCCAGAACAGGGAGGATATCTAAAACAGCGATCAGCAATGCCAGTAACCCGGCATAGGGTATTTTTAATAAATGAAAACCAATAAATAATTCTATAAACGTAAGGCATAGTACAAAACCATAAGACACCATAACTTTAGGTAAGGTGTGGATAAAGTAGTTTTTTATTTCCAGAACAAGTTCTTTTTTTGTATCCGGGATCTGTCTTCTGCAAAAATCTATGATTTTTTTGAAATCAATAGTGATAAAAAACATTGCAATGATGGTGATGATGGTCTGCATAAACAATGTGGGGATCACAGATATTATATTGGCAAGCGAGGACAAAATACTGTTGGAAAAATGGCTGACAGCCTGATTTATACTTTCCAATACAGTGGAGGCATTGTTCTGCAAAACATCTAAGAGGGACAGATCGATGCTGTGGAACCGGGCAAATGCCTGTTCAATAAAGGGGATGATAAAATTGTCAAATAAATCCTAGGTAATTGCGAAACAAGTCCGCAATTCTGATTGAAAACAGGCGAAGGCTCCTGCCATGCAGGATTCTTGGGATAGGAAGTGAAAATCGTTCATTTCTTGGCACAACAAA
>NZ_CABVDF010000102.1:0-9503 GCF_902497045.1 uncultured Blautia sp.
GCGGTAACGTATGGAGCTGACTGCTACTAATAGGTCGAGGGCTTGACCAAAAAGCTGAGACGAGCGGATGGAACAGGATGGAAACAGACCGGAGTGAGTTTACTCACAGAGGGAAGTTTACAGACTGGGACAGACATTTGTGAAGCAAATGACATCGAGTGACGGAAGTCACGAGATGACCGGCGAGTCGTAGAAAGCAAAAAGCATGGTCACACGATTCCAAATGTCAACATGTATGTAGTTTTGAAAGTGCAATTCAAACACACTTTTATTCCTCCTTAGCTCAGTCGGTAGAGCATGCGGCTGTTAACCGCAGTGTCGTTGGTTCGAGTCCAACAGGGGGAGTTTTTTTATGTCTGCAGAATATTCTGCAGGCTTTTTTTGTGTATAAATTTACAAAACAGTTACACCATGCAGATAAAATTCATGTCATAATGTAATCAAAGTTTCTATAATATGACAGGAATTCCGCAGGCAAATCGTGTGGTATGACAGCAGATAGGCAACACCAGAGGAGGAAGCAATATGGGAGTACATATTCTTGTAATAGAAGATGAGGAAGCAATTAACGACCTGATCTGTATGAATCTTGAAGTGACAGGATATCAGGTTACTTCCTTTTTTGACGGAGAGGAGGTAAGTAAAAGTCTACGGACAAACCATTCCTATGACTGTGCTCTGGTAGATGTAATGCTGCCGGGAAAGGATGGTTTTGCTCTTCTTCCAGAACTGAAGAATTATAAAATTCCGGTTATTTTTTTGACTGCCAGAGGAGAAGTTCAGAATAAGGTCAGAGGTCTAAAGGAAGGGGCAGAGGATTATATTGTAAAACCATTTGAGATGCTGGAGCTTCTTGTACGTATTGAAAAAGTTTTGGAAAGAAATGGAAAAAATAATCAATTGATTCAAATTTATGACGTGGAGATCGACACAGAAAAAAGAATTGTTACAAAAGCAGGGAAAGAGGTTTATCTGAAACCAATGGAATACGAATGTCTTTTAATGTTTGCCCGGCATAAAAATAAGGCTCTTACCAGAGGGCAGATTCTGGGAGCTTTGTGGGGAATGGAGTTTGAAGGAGAGACACGTACCGTAGATGCCCACGTAGGCCGTATCAGAAAAAAACTGGACTGGGGAAATGTAATAAAAACCATTCCTACCATAGGATACAGACTGGAGGTGGATCAGTGAAACTGTTTCGGAAAATTTTTTTACAGGCAATTCTTGGATTTCTGTTAATTTCTCAGCTTACTATGGTGTATTTTCTTTATGAATCCCAAAAGCAGACTTTGATGGATCAGAGAAAGAGCCAGGAAATTATTTTTACAGATAAGATCCATGAGTTTACCAGAAAGCTGGAAGAGTCTTTAAAGCTGCTGAAAAACAATGATGCAGATGGCCGTAAGCTGGCTGCAGTTCAGTCATTTCGGGATGTTTTTGGGAATTATGGAGCTTTTTACCAGCAGGGGGAATGGTTCTATAATGCTACACCTTATGAATTTGATTATATGGGGATCAGCGAAGCCAATGGAGAAAATAACGGAGAAGTACCAATACAGACCATAGACGGAAGAAAGCTTATGATTACTTTCACGCAGATATCTGATAACAGTATACAGGCAGGGATTTTGTATTATCAGGATGTTACAGAAATTTATCAGAGAACAGAGCGGCTTTTTTTAAAAGGATTTTTGATTACTGTGTTTCTTCTGGTTGCGGGGGGATTTATCATATGGAAAAGTCTTTTTGCTACTATGCGCCCTTTAATGGAACTAAAAAAGGCTGCCGCAGCTATTTCAGAAGGTAATTATCAGATTCGGGTATCAGAGGGAAGGAAAGACGAACTGGGAGAGCTGGCGGGCAGCTTTAATCATATGGCTGCTACCATTGAGGAAAGTATACAGAAACTGACAGAAATAAACAGAAGACAGCAGCAAATGCTGGGAAGCCTTGCTCATGAGCTGAAAACACCTATGACGGCCATTATCGGTTACTCAGATACTCTCCTTACGGTACGTTTAAGCGACAAAAGACGGGAGCAGGCGCTTCAGTATATTCAGAAGGAATGCAGCCGCCTTTCCAGGCTGTCTGTTAAAATCCTGGAACTTACCGGACTTTATGAGGAAGCAAAGTCAGGACTGAATCTTCAGAGCTTTCAGGTAGAAAAATTTTTGAATAACATAAAAGATCTGACGGGATTTATCTTAAAACAAAAGAATATTCAGCTGGAAGTCCTGTGCAGCCCTTACGATCTTCAGAAAACAGCAGATGTGGACCTTTTGACAAGTTTTGTGCTGAATCTTGTGGATAATGCAGGAAAAGCTTCAGAAGAAGGTGGAAAAATCAGGATAACAGCTGAGGATAAGGCTCTTACTGTGGAAGATTATGGATGCGGGATTGCTCCGGAAAATCTTAAACGGGTAACGGAAGCCTTTTACATGGTGGATAAGTCACGCTCCAGAAAGGAAGGAGGCGCAGGTCTTGGATTGGCGCTTTGCAAGGAAATTGCAGATCTTCATCACTGGAAAATGTCTGTCGAAAGCGAACCTGAAAAAGGAACGAGGGTGATTCTTTCATGGTTACAATGCGGTTACAAAATGGAGGATATCCGGCCAAAAGATTCTGATATTCTGGAAGCAGAAAGGACAGACGATCCTGTATGATCCGCCGGGAAAGGAGACAGACCATGAAAAAAAGAATCGTAACAGCTATTCTGGTAATGATGACAGGAATCACATTTGCGGCCGGATGTGCGGAAACACCAGAGAGTTCTCTTGTAAAAAAGAAGGGAAATATAAAAGAAATACTGTATGAAGAGGAGGCAGAAGAACAGGAGAATACAAAAGCTTTGTCCGGTAAAAATATCCGGGAAACAGTAGGAGCGCCGGAAACCTATCAGAGCAAGACAGCAGATACTACAGGAAATCTAAAAATAGTAACAGATGCAAAGGTAGAGATTCCTGATACAGATCATGCTTCTGTGATCGAGGTAACGCAGCATCCCTTTGGACAGGAACAGATGGATCTGATCACAGATACTTTTTTCAAAAATGCAAAGATCTACACTTCTCACAGTTATTATACCCGTACAAAGGATGTGGTACAAAAGGAGCTGACCTGGTGGAAAGCCAACCTTGCCAAAGGAAATCTGGATCCTAACGGTCTTGGGAAGGATGAGAATGGGAATTATTATTTGGACATTAATCAGACCATTGAAGACCTGGAAAAGGAATATGAGACAGCCCCTGAAACCCGCACACTGAAGGAGGTGAAGCCCCAGTTTGGCCTGAAAGGGGAAGAAGGAGACTATACCATGGACGATTACTTTGTTGGAGTGGCAGTTACAGAGGAGGGAACTGCTTTTAATTACAGCATGAATTCCTATGGGGCAGCCCCTATGTCTGTGGAAATCCGCAACCAGAGCCGTTATGAAAAGGAAAATATAATCAATGAATTTATACGTTGGGACGGATATGATTATTACAGTAAGCTGTCAGAATCCTCCCAACAGAAGGATGCAGAGTGGGTTCCAACAGAAGAAGAGCTGAAAGAAGAAATCGGAATTTCTCTGGAAGAAGCTAAGGCTCTTGCGGACGAGAAGGTGAAGGAGCTTCAGATCCCGGATATGGAGCTTGGAGACTGGGAGTACGGACTCTGCCTTTATCAAAAGGGAAGCGGTGAAGATCAGAAGCTTGTGCTGACAGATACCGGCTATATCCTTCATTACACGAGAAAGCTGGGAGAAATTCCCATTACTTATACAGAGGAACAGGGAGGCGAGCTGTACGGCAACGATATGGGAGCTGAATCAGAAAGCTGGCTTTATGAGAAGCTGGACTTTTGTGTAACGGATGAGGGAATTGATGATGTACAGCTAATCGACCAGTACGATATTGGAAAAACAAAAACAGAAAATGTAAAACTGAAATCCTTTGATGAAATCATGGATATTTACGAAAAAATGATGCTTATTCAAAACGCTGATTATATGGAGAATGCAAAAGAACTTACATACAAAATAGACCGGATCGCATTCGGTTACACAAGAATTTATGAACCAAAATCTGACAGCCGTTCCGGCGTGCTTGTTCCTGCCTGGGATTTCTTTGGAAGCTATGAAGGCACTTATAAGGAAGGCGCAGAATGGGAAACCGGATCGGAAAATTTCCTTTATGCGCCCCAATATGAAAGCTATCTTACTATCAACGCTATAGACGGCAGTGTGATTGACAGAGGATTGGGATATTAAAGGAAAAGGAGTGAGAAGGATAAAAATAAAAAGAAGCAAAAAAACAGCAGAACAGATTCTGGCAGTAGTTCGATATGATTTCAGAGGTTTTTTTAAAAGACCAAGGGTTATGCTGACCTTTCTTCTGGGCTTTGTTCTCTGTTTCCTTTTAAGCAGCAGAATCATGCCTGTAATGGAAACTTACCGTTCACCTGTGCAGATGCTGGAACCGTTTTTGTGGACTTTTGGAGACAGTACGGCTATTCTTTTAAGCTCTGTGCTTCTTTTGCTCCTTTTTTCTGATCTTCCTGTATGGAGCGCAGTGACTCCTTATTATCTGTACCGGACAACCAAGGTTCGATGGCTTTTGGGGCAAATGATCTATATGGTATGTGCTGCAGGAATTTATACATTGTTTATGCTGGGCTCCACCATGATCTTGTGCGCCGGGAACAGCTATCCGGGAAATATCTGGAGCGATACAGCCGCTATGCTGGCATATTCCAGACTGGGAGAAATCCTTAACGTACCTTCTACGGTAAAGGTGATGGAAAGCATTTCGCCTTTTGGCTGTGCGGCTTTGATGACGATTCTTTTGTTTCTTTACATTCTCTGTCTTGGACTTGCAGTCCTGGCAGGAAATCTTCTGCCGGGAAAAAACAGAGGAATGGTCACAGGTCTTCTTTTTTGCCTGTATGGATTTTTATTGGATCCCCAGGCCCTTGCAAGAATACTGGGATATGAAAAATATGAGCTGTTCCGGGTTAATGTGCTAATCGGATGGATCAGCCCTTTAAGTCATGCCTCTTATGGCAGACATAACTTCGGATATGACCAATTACCTTCTATAGGGCAGTCTGTTCTGGTATTTTTGGGGATTCTGGCGCTTTTTGCTCTGTTCTGCATAAAAAGGATGAAAACATATTCCTTTGTATTTCTGGGAGAAAAGGACTGATATGGGAACTGAAATAATGAGAATGTTTAAGGGGAGAGGCTTCTGGCTGGGATTTATGACAGCAATGGCCGGAATCAGCCTGGGAGCTTCTTATCCCAAGCTTCAAGGATTTTTAAATCCAGGAAGTTTTATAGGTATGGAAACAGAAGCCCTGAAATCTAATACCATGATTTTTTTTCTTCCTCTTGCAGCAGTTCTGCCATGGAGTGATTCCTTTATCCGTGAGAGGCAGGGCGGGTTTTTAAAAACAGCTCTTCCACGGACAGGAAGGTGTTATTATGTGGAAAGTAAAGTATTTACCACTGCTCTGGGTGGATTTCTTTCTGTTTTTCTGGCAGGGATGCTGGTGCTTTTGGTCTACTTTATGATTTTTTTTCCTTTAGAGTCTCAGGGGAAATTTCCATGGAGCCAGACTGCACAGCTTGGAGAAATCCTGCTTCGCTGCGGACTTGTGGCAGGGATTTTAAGCACAGGAGGAGGGATTTTTGCCGGGCTTACAGGATCGGTATATCTGGCCTTTGGATTTCCTTTTGTCCTTTATTATTTTTGTGTGATTGTAAGGGATCGGTATTTTGAAAAAGCTCTTTGGCTTTACCCGCCTCAGTGGATGGAGGGAACGGCAGAATGGGGAGAAAAGAGTCTGGGACTATGGCTTTTTCTTTTGGTTTTGTTGGGGATACTGATGGCGCTTTATGGAGGAATTCTTTATGATAGGGTGGAAGAAATCTGAGCCTGTGATCCAGGTAGAGAGGGCAAGCAGATATTTTGGAGGAGACTGTGTATTGAAAGAGGCAGAGCTTACCTTGTATGGGGGACAGGTCTGCGGCATTGTGGGAAATAACGGATCAGGAAAAACTGTTTTGATGAAATGTATCTGCGGTTTTCTCCCAGTAACCTCAGGAACTATACGAGTTCAGGGAAAGAACATTGGAAAAGAAGTGGATTTTCCCGAAAGTCTTGGCGCGATCATTGAAAGTCCGGGATTTTTGATGGAGCTTACCGGATTTCGTAATCTGGAGATTCTGGCGTCAATGAACTGCCGGATCACACCGGCACAGATACGGCTTGTAATGAAAAAAGTGGGGCTGGATCCTGACATGAAAAAGCCAGTGGCAAAATATTCTCTTGGTATGCGTCAGCGTCTGGGAATTGCACAGGCCATTATGGAAGAACCGGAGCTTCTTGTTCTGGATGAACCCTTTAACGGCCTGGATAAACATGGGGTGGAGGATATGAGAAAGATTCTTTTGGAATTGAAATCCCAGGGAAAGACTATCCTTTTGGCAAGCCATAACGAGGAAGATATACGGATTTTGTGCGACAGGGTTTTTGAAATGGACGGAGGGATTCTGAAGGAAAGGGAGGCGGCGAAACTATGAAGAAGGGAAGACTGGCAGCAGGAATTTTTATTCTGTGCCTGCAGAGCATTGCAGGAACTCAGTGGAATATAGCCGGAGAACAAAAAGCGTATGGCGCAGAGTTGTTTGCGGACGAAGGAAGTTCAGAAAATTTTGTGGATCAGGAGTCTTCTGTGATGCCAGAGCCTACAGTGATTCCGGAAATTACTATGATACCGGAACCCACTTTCGCTCCAGTACCTACTGATGCGCCGGATCCCAGCCCGTGTCCTTTGCCCACGCCGGGATTTTCCCTGAACATTGAAAATCTGAATATTTATCCTGAAAAAGGAAATCAGGAAGAAGAACTTTTTGGAGATGGAAACGGTATGGAAGGGGATTCGGAAGTACAGGTATCTCCCGGCAGTGCAGATTTTTCAGGGGCAGGGGCTTCTTCCGGACAAAAAGAAGAACTGATACGGCAGCCCAAGATTTTGCTGGAGAGCTGCAGCCTTACTGGAAAGAATATGGAAGCCGGCAGTTCTGAAGAAGTGGAATTTGTTCTGAAGAATAAAAGCAGCAATCAGGAAATTTATAATCTGAAACTGGTATTTTCCACAGAAACACCGGGAATCCAGTTTGAAAAAAATTCTTTTTATTTTGAAAAGATCAGTCCCGGCGGCAGGATCAATGTTCTAAACAGAATCAGGGCAGCTGTAGATATAAAGGAGGGGACTGTTCCCATTACCCTTTCTTTTGAATATGAGGATAAAAAAGGAACTTCGGCAGCAGGAACGGAGAAGATGGAGTTTTTAGTCAAACAAAAAATATGGGCGAATCTGGATTGTGACAACCTTCCGGCAGAAGTATATTCTACAGATACAGTAAATATGGGGATTCGTGTGCAAAACGTAAGCAGAACCGGGATTTTTAATGCACGTGTTGCTTTGGAAGGAACCGGAATGTTTCCAAAAGAAGAAATTTTTCTTGGAAATATGGATGCAGGAACAGAAAGTACAGGAACTATGCGTATTTTTGTTGGAACACGTACCATGGAGACCTCAGGCAGGGATGAGGGAACAGATGAAAAAGAAATGTATGGAAATGTGACAGGGAAGATTACGCTCAGATATGAGGATGGGGAAGGGAAGCATTATGAACAGGTGCGAGAGTATGAAACAAAGATTCAAAAGCCCAGGCTCCAGACCTTGAATATAGAAAAGCCTAAAAAGGCAAATAGCTGGTGGTATTCCGTAGCGACTGCTGCAGCCTGCGGCATGATATGCCTGATTTTATTGCTTATGCATAGGATCAGGAAGCAGAAAATACTTCTGGAGGAGATGAGACAGGAGGTTTCCGGTGGGAAAATGTAAGAAAAGACATTTTTATCCAATGATTATTTGCGGAGTGTTTTTTATAGCAGGAATCCTTTACCTTTTGATCCGTCTTGCAGTTCTGTTTTTTACAGGAGCGACAGGGGAATATCAGGCCGTGGTCTCATTGGGAAATATGGAGTATAACCAGAAGCTTTTGAAGCAGGTGGAAAAGATACAAGGACTGGTTTCTTTTTCTCCTGTGCTGGAAATCCCTGTGGAATTAAAAATGGATGATTATACTATGAGTACAGTTCTTCTGGCTGTGGATCTGAAAGAGCTTAAGATGCAGGGAAATACTTACAGGGATATAAAAGCTGAGAATATCCCAATGCTTCTGGCAGGAAAGAACAGTTTGAAGCATTTAAAAGATCCCTATGGTCATACAATTTCCAAAAGAAAGCTTGCAGCTTTTTGGGAAAGAAGCAGCGGAGAGCTTCAATATCATATAGCAGAGGAGAGGCTGGAGAACACAGAAAGCAGCAGTCCTGATAATACTGAAAAATGGGGATCTGCTGAAACTGACTGGGCGGAATGTCAGGCTGCCGCCTGTCTCAGCAATCCCACAGAGGGAATTTATATAAGTCTGGAACAGGGTAAGGAGCTGTTGGCAGGGACAGAGGTGGATTGCAGAAAAGCCCTTCTTACAGTAAGAGGAAAGGAAGCGTTTGAAAAAGCTCAGGCTGTTTTTACGGACTTTCCAGGGTGACGGAAAATCAAGAATAAAAAAATAAAAAAATTTAAATTACCTCTTGCAAAATGTATCCGGGTATGGTATTATAATTTTCGCTGAGGTCGTCAATGATAGACAACAGCGAAAAATAAGGCTCCATGGTCAAGCGGTTAAGACACCGCCCTTTCACGGCGGTAACAGGGGTTCAAATCCCCTTGGAGTCATTTAAAAAATAAAAAATGAGATTTTCTTTGACTTGATTCCGACATTTGGTGTATAATAATTTTTGTAAGTGTTACGCGCCGATGTGGCTCAATTGGCAGAGCAGCTGATTTGTAATCAGCAGGTTATCGGTTCGAGTCCGATCATCGGCTTTTTGGACCTTTAGCTCAGTTGGTTAGAGCAACCGGCTCATAACCGGTCGGTCCTGGGTTCGAGTCCCCGAAGGTCCATTTTTGTTTTTTGGCCCAGTGGCTCAGTTGGTTAGAGCGCCGCCCTGTCACGGCGGAGGTCGAGAGTTCGAGTCTCTTCTGGGTCGTTATATGGGGTCTTAGCTCAGCTGGGAGAGCATCTGCCTTACAAGCAGAGGGTCATAGGTTCGAGCCCTATAGGCCCCATATCTTTTTTTATATAATATGCCGCAGTGGCGGAACTGGCAGACGCCCGGGACTTAAAATCCCGTGGGTAGTGATACCCGTACCGGTTCGATTCCGGTCTGCGGCATTGATGAAAAGTGGGAGAAACGTTGAATTTACAGCGTTTCTCTTCTTTTTTTCATTATTTTACTTTGAACACCCTTGAACACTTTTTTGGGAAAGCCCCAGATTTTTAAAGGCTAACTTTGCTTCCCTCTATGCACTGGCAGGAAGTGCGTTGGCTGGTATTGGAGCAGTAAAACTGAAATTTAGGAAAAGAAAATAAATCTTTTTGAAGGTAG
>NZ_CABVDF010000103.1:0-9455 GCF_902497045.1 uncultured Blautia sp.
AGCGTGGATTTATGCCAGTAATTAAACCGATTACCGAATTGAGAAATACAAATGAGATTTCAGAGTTATGTCATCAACAGCAGGAACCAATTTTTATAACAAAAAATGGATTTGGAGATTTAGTAGTGATGAGTATAGAAGCGTATGATAAACTGATGAGTGAAAAAATAATAGATAGAGCAATACATGATGCAGAGCAAGAGGTTGCCGAAGGAGCAGAACTTTTGGATGCCAAAGAAGCTCTTTCTGTTTTGAGGAGAAAACATTTTGGATAAATATACAGTTAAAATGTTCCCGCAGGCATACCGGGATTTGGACCAGATTTATGAACAGATTGCACTGAATAGTAATTATGATAGCAGTGCAATGGATATTGTAGATCAAATCGAAAAAGCCATTCTTAGTCTTGATGAACAGCCCTACCGAGGGGCAGAACGTAAACGAGGATTTTATGCCTATAAAGGTTATCGGCAGCTATTTGTTTCTGGATATATTATTGTTTATGAGATATTAGAGCCAGAGAAAATAGTAGCTGTTGTAACAGTTAAATATAGCAGAAATGAATTTTAAAGTAGCAAAGCGGCAGTAGAAACTATTTACTGCCGTTTTGCTATGGTATAAGACATGAAAAGAGCCGTCCATCTGGGCGGCTCGAAGTATTTTTTTAGTTGTATGGATTTTCAAACTGGTGGATCCAGATTTCATAGTCTTCTGTCAGCAGTTTTAGCTGCTGGTAAGAGTCAGCCGGATATCCAAGGTCGTGAAAACGCTGAAGAAGGGATGCTTCTGATGAGAAACATTCTTCTATTTCCACACGTTGTCCAAGTGATTCTCCGGAAGGCGTAATGTAAGATTCATTGCAATAGGTCACACAATATTCATCTGGGAAAAAATCACCCGTAAGATCGGTATTATAATAGATTCCACAGCCAGGTTCGATACTTTTTAGTACAAAATGAATCTGATATGTTTCTGCAATTATTTGATATGCATCATAAAGAGGTGTCCATGCAGTTGACAGTGCAATGAAAACGCTATGTTCATTTTTGTCCATGTCTATAATATTTCCCCGTAAGTATATATTCTCAGTGGGAATTTCTTTAAAAGCAAACCAGTTTCCCAGCCAGCCGTTAGACATAGGATCGTTGAAAGAAATAGCTTTGTTTAAATCGTCCCATAAGGCATTCAAGCCGTTTGGATTGTCCGTAGAGTAAAAGTAAACATCATCACAGCAGATATTTGCCATCACTGCACCTCCCCGATCATTTCTTCTATCCGGTCAATTACGCAGTCCAATGTATCATTATAAGCAACATTACAATCTTGTATTTTCTGATAAATGGTATATGCAGTATTTAAGAGTTCCCTGTCTTCCGACAGTGTTTCATAGGGCAGATTGCAGCGTCCAATACCGCTATGCAGTCGGTCTGAACAGCGATTGATAAAGTCTGCTTCCCAATAAGACCGGTGTTGATATTCATAAATGCGATCCTTGCGTTTTTGTATCATATTCTGAAGGAATATGTAGGGAAGGTATTGGTTTAGATTCATTTTGTAACATCTCCTTTTCTGATTGTTGAGGACTGCCGTTATCTGGTTTTATAAACAAAAGGAATTTTCCTTGCAGATCCAGTTTGCGGTCAACCCATTGGTCATTTTCATAAACTTTTCGAGTAATGGTGTTATAGATGATCGGAGTATCTTCGATATGTTCCATATCCACTACCAAACAATCTTTGCGTGCAATATAAGGATAGAGTGCATCCTCAATGCATCCCCTGAGCTTTAGAGCCTGCCTATGCAGGAGTTCCACATCATACGTTTGGGACAATGAATGGTTCATTTCCTTTAGCATTCCGGAAGTGTTGATGATTTCCTGTATAACGGAATATTGTTCTTCTTTCTCTTCATCCGGATTCATTAGAAGTTTTGAAAAAACCACTTCTTTAACAAATGCGGTGGCGGTCTCGTTGATCTGTCTGATCAGAGCCTTGTAAGGCACTTTGTATTGTGTCTTTAGAATATGAAGAGGCACCTGTTCCCGATTTTTCTTTAATGTAGAGAGCAGCTTACATAGGCTGCTCCCCAATTCATATACATGACTCAAGCACACATCACTTCCGAAACTGGTTCAGAGGTATAGCTTAAATGGTAAATGGTGTTTTGCGTTTCAAATACCACACCATCTGCAGATACTTCCTGAATAGTGATAACTCTGGATGTTATCATAGAACGTGATCCGGTTCCGATAATAACGGCACGTTCCCCAATACGAAGCGGGAAACAGATCTGTCCGGTGAGTAATGTTTCTTTTTTGCAATTAGTATTTATTTTCTGATTCATCATGGTGTTTACACTCCTTTCACTGATTGATATAGCGGGTGATGGCGGCTGCAGTCATCTTTGCACACCCCAGTTCCATTTCGCTGAAATTACGGTCATTGATCGGACAAAGCAGTAATCCAAGTGCCGATCCATATCTGGTTTCACCGGGGATTGGGAAAAAGGCAGATACTGGATACCTGCCGGAAGGAATCGGATAAACGCCATCCTGCAGAGAAAATAACTGCATGGTTTCCTTCTGGACAAATTGACGTATGGTTTCCGTTACCGGCATGTTCAGTGCGGCATGATAATTTTTTACTGCAAGTACCTTTGTTTCATTGCAAAGCAGAATGCGACTGGGAACATTGGCATGAAGAATGTCTAAAAACTCCTTTAGACCTGCATCCAGAGGAATGTATGCGGTCTGTTTACGGAGCAGGATATTCTTTTCATTCGCTTCCAGAGCGAGTAAATCGCCTTCCTCAAGTTTCAGGGCTTTCCGGACCTGAATGGGAATGACGATACGCCCCTGTCGATCCATGTTCAGTAAGGTTGCATATTCCATAAAGTCCTCCTTTCTTTTACAAAAAGAGCAGCCATTGAAGACTGCCCTTTCTAACGTTCTATTACGCAACGTAAAAATTTGGTTCTGCGTATTGTCCTTGGTTATATGGTGCTGCGGCTGGCTGTTGTGCCTGTCTTTGTTGGTTCAGCATCTGCTTACCGTTTATGATTAAGGTCGGTGCATAGGCTGCTTCCCAGTTGGTGATGTAGGAATCCACTCGTTTTAAGAGGGTATAAAGATCCATATCTGTCAACTGTATGAAAGCAGTTTTTTCTGAAACAAAGCTTTTTGCCTGCATATAGGAACCACCATTTCGATTCTGTTTTTTAATTCCTTTCCCGTTGACAATCTGGATTCTCCAGGGACTGTTCTGAACTTCCTGTTTGCTGTTATACACATGGCGGGATATAAAGAACTGCTGTGCAGTAGAGTATCCGTTCGCATCTGGATTTCCAAAGATTTTGCTCTGACTCCATTCAAATTCCGGGAACCCGGCTGTAATTCTGGTTAAGAGAAATTGGATTTGCTCTGGTGCGAGATGAAATCTGGTAATGATATTCCGATCTCCTGTACCACTGGAGTAATCCTGAATGGAAATCCCAATGAGAGAGTGTGCCTTGTGTCCATTTTCCGCATATTCTCCTTTAGCGTGTAGCTGGGCAAAGGAGTTATAGGTAGTAGTAAGCAGTTTGTCGTAAAACGCAATCAGTTTTTTATCCGTTTGGATCTTGCAGATTTGGTCTGTGATACGGTTCTGATATGTTTCATTCATTTTAGTTATCCCTTCTTTCTATTTAAGATATTGTTTTACAAGCTGTGTCATGTTCTTTGGCAGATCCTCTAATCTGGTTATGTCTAAGAAACCATCCTTGTAAATTCGGCGTATGTTCTCCTTATCATCCCCAATGGCTGCCGCAAACGTGATTACCCCACGCTTTTGAAATTCTTTCTTGATTCCGCGAAGATCTGCTTCCGCTGCTGTACCAGAGTATCCACCTGCAGCCGGTTGACCGTCAGAAATGATGATCAACAGCTTTCTTGTTTCCGGACGTTTTGCTAAATGCTCTGCCACAAAGCGAAGAGCAGCGCCATCCCGGTTACCTCCTCTGGCTGACATATCCATCAGACGATAACGGTCAGATGCATCCAGAGAATCAAATTCGGCGTAGGAATAAAGATCCACATCATCATAACCGGTGGAATGTCCATAAATTGTAATTGGAATTCCCAGGCTGATGCAGAAATCATATAAAACGATTGCTGTTTTTCTTGCATGTGTAATCCGGTCACCCCAGTCCATAGAGCCGCTTTCATCCACCAGTAATCCAACTGCCAGTCGCTGTTCATCATTTGGCAGGCGTGTACGGGTAAAGATGGTTCCGTCTTCCCGGTGCAGGACGCGCATATCCAGACGTTTTCCAAACATCAGATTCTTTTGTTTTCCACCTTCTGCTTCATCCTTCAGCAGTGGCAAAATGGAATTTTGCAGACGTTTGGATGCCCGTAAAAGCGGTGTGGCAATCTGACTGTATTCCCGAATCAGGAAATCGGAAACGGTATTCATCCGGTGGACCGTAACGTGGATACCGGCATGTGCATTTCCATAGTTGATTTCATCTGCAGTTTTCTGGAGTTCTTCTGTTAGCTCCTGTTCATACTTTACTTCTGCAATCCCTGTTGCCACATCTGTTAAGATGCGGGCAAGATCAGATGCGGCATGTTCGTAGCCGGAACCAGAATACTGATTTTCAAAGGTAATCCCCGGATTATTGCCATCCATAATACTTGTTGTTTTGGCAAGTTCAATCCTCCCACCTTCTTCCTGAAACACCTTCTTAGCAGCTTCCATTAACTCTTGTCTGCCCTTTGGGGAAAGATCCACACCTGGAGCAGAGCCGTTGGAAGGTCCGCCAAGATTTTTGGGGATGCCTCCGTTTTTTCCGATAGGGAGTGGGCTTGCACCGGTTAATTCATTTCCAAGTATCTTTTCTAAGTCATTCGCAGCGCCTTCTTCATCTTGCTTTTCCAATTCTTCCCGCATTTTATCCACCAAAGGTTCAATGTATTTCCAGCAGATGACTGCCAAATGGTTACTGGCTGCCATACGGGCTTTCCCTTCTGGTGCATTTAAGGCTTCATCAATGTATTCGGTGCAGTCCATCAGTGTATCCATATATTCGCCGGAGTAGTCGGTACGGTTGTTGATGTTGCCGGTCCGGCAGTAGGATAACAGAAGATTACTCATAATAGAAAAGGGTTGGTATCCTTGAGCAATCTGGTCGTGGATGTCCGGAATCAGTTCAGTCATGCGGAAATGATTCATCTGGATTCCCTGCTTGAACGTGCCGGGACAGTCTTCACACATACGAGCTTCTATATAGATGTCTTCTAGGATGTTGTTAATTTGTGCAGCGCAGCGTGAGAGTGTTAAGCATACAGCTCTATCTTTTTCTTCCATAGCCTCGGTAATGACATCCAGGTTTCTCTGATATTCCGGATAGTTTATTTCCGGTGGTTCAGGATAAAAAATCCCCTGTTCCAATTTTGTAAGATAGAGGTTAAGGGAAGTAAAATCAGAATATCGAAGATGTGCGGTCTCATGCCCGGTAAATCCGCTGATACTCAATGCCCGCAAAAAGCGGGAAGGGAAACTTTGTGTAATGGGGTTCCCGGCATTGCAATGGATTTTATAGTTATCGGTATAAGCAACTCCGGCATCTTCTGATGTATCCCAGTTTGTGATAACCTGTAACCCATAGCGAGAACGGCCAGTAGCCGCTTTCGCCAGGGAAGTCTGGTGCTTTTGGAATGCTGCTGAGAGGAATAGTTCCTCATCTGAAATCTGCAGTTTGGTATCCTGAATCATTCGTTTTAAAGTTTTTTGGTTACTGTTCAATGTATTCACCTTTCCTTCTTTCGCATATTTGTGGTCAAAAGCTCCTCTACTGTACAGCCGTAATAATTCGCCAGGCGAAGGACTGCGTATGCCATGGGAGTAGCTTTGCCATTTTCATAATTCATAACAGTTTTGGTTGGAAGCTGTAGATACCTTGCCAGCGCTTTTTGTGACAATCTGTTTTTCCGGGATTTCCGAAGGAAGATCAGATTTTGTGCCAGTGTAAGGCGAAGCTCCTCTTCTGGATAATTTCGTTTCATCATAACATCACTTATGCCGCAATTACGGTTTCCAGACAACTGCCTTCAATCTCCAAACGGCTTTCTGTATCTGCCGTTACGGAAGAAAGGATCGTATAATGTGCGGCTTCCATTAAATCACCGCATACCATAAAGGATTGTACCCATGCGATTAGTTCTCGGATTCCACAGCATCCATCAGTAATCAGGTTGTCCTGACAATATTGAGCAATGGATCGTACAATCTGAGCCATGGTGCGAACAGATTTTTTATCTGCGCAGCCGGTAATGGCAAGCACGCGTTCAATCATGGTGTCTTCGTCTGGTTCATCCATATCAATGACTAAGTTCATTCTGGAAATGACGGATTGATTCATTGGACGACATCCTGCATAGTCATTGTTGGTTGTAACTACGATGATTGTATCTGAATGGCGTTTGATAACTTCTCCGTTTGGCAGAAATACGCTGTTGCAGCGATCCAAAAGAGAATTTAAACCAACCAGAACACCAGGGTTTGCAATGACCGTAGGCTCTTGGATTTCTACCAGATACCCATTACGGATTGCTTCTACCAACGGGGTATCCACATAGCGGAAGCGTTGGCTTTTGGATGTTTCTGTATATTTCTGGTGCATTTCTTCAAAAATGTGATCCACTAATGTTTGATAGACTATATCTTCCGTTACTGTTTCATCATAGGTTCCGGTCAACTTTTCGTAGGCAGTAGCCGGATCCAGCATAATGTCCTGGAATGAAGGGAGTTCTGTTTGAATGGATGCCATTTTCCCATCTACATCTGGGAGAATCTGACCAAGCAGATCAAAAATCTCTGTGTTTGCAGAGCAGGTAATACAGCGGTATGGCAGATGCATACCGGCTGCGATTGCCTTGGCACCTTCAGTTTTCCCGGTTCCAGCAGGTCCCCGGAGGAGAAAATTACGCATTGGTTGATTGGTGCTGGTAGTTAATTTGGCATGTTCGCAGATCCTTTGGATTTCCTTTGGTATGATGTACCAGTCTTCAAGGATTGGAACTGTTAATTCTTCTTGGGGAGTGAGTGTCCGGGACTCGGACAGAATGTATTTGCTGACAAAATCACTTTGTAAAATGGAGGTGTGGCTGCGTTTGTAACTGACTCCGCTTTTTAAGACCTGAAAGGTTCCCTGTATCACATCAGTAGGTGCAAATACACCCTTTTGGATGTTTAGAGGAGTAAGTCTTTGAATCAATCCTTTTGCCGGAATATCATTTTTGATATTTCCGGAAGGAAGTGTATCACCATAGCGGATCCGGCGATAAACATTATCGCAGAGAATAGCGGCTGTCTGAGCTGCTTCATCCATATCCGGATACCCGCGTTCCCGTTGTTCTTTCAATTCCTGATATTTTTCACTGAACTCTTCGTCACCAAGGAATGTTGGCATGAGAGCAAAGTACAGAGCAGAACCTGAGTTCCCTGTTTCCGTAAATTGGTAAGCTTCGGACTGGGTTTCCAGATCCAGAGGCTGTTCAAATTTACCAGCAATAAACTTTCCAGTGATGCGGTTATAAATCACCACATGGAGTTGTCCGGTTCGGCTTGGATATTCTGCAATCGTAAAATTATTGGACTGACTTCCGATAGCTCCTAATTCTTCCGGAGTTTTTCCGGCTGGAGGATTTTCCAGATCCATATAGGTGAACACTGCCTGTAAAGTTGCGGCGTGTAGTGTTGCCTTTTTTTGTGGCTGGGTACAATATCTGGAAGAAATATTTTTAAATACAGCACTACTGCCTGAATATACATCAAATGGTTCCGGCAGTGAGCGCTGAAACGTCCATGTTGGTACTAATTTTGTATTTGACATCTTTTGATCCCTCCTTATTCTTTGATCCAGGACAACTCAAGTGCCTGATCTGTTTCTTTTGCGGTCAGATCCTCTTTCTGGAAAAGTGTGATTAAAACATCCCAGTAATTGCGGGGTGGAAAATAGTCAAAGTGGTCTTTGATTTCCTGTGTGTCCCCGTTCTGAATATAAATCTGTCCGGATTCATTGATATAAAGTTTCTTATGTCCTTTGGCATGTAACTGCCCAATGAGATTTTCCAGTTTGACTTTTCCTATGAGAGTATACCAAGACTCTGGATCAGCTTCCGGTGTATCCCCTTCTTCAGAAGGGATGTTCGATTTCTTTAAACTAGAAATAGTGAGCATCTGAAGTTCCAGGTATCCATACGGGTTCATGCGAACTTCTGCAAAATTATAGTCTTCTGTATGAAAGGTACGAAGCCGTATGGTACAGCCACTTAGTAGCTGCTCCATAGAGGGGTGTTTTTGAAACTCCCAAGTGGCATCCGGAAAGGCAGCTTGAAGCTTATCTGTAATTTGATAACTAATTTGCCTCCAGAGAAGCTTTTCTGCATCAGTGACCGGTTCTGGATTTTTCAGCCACGTCCAGGGTTTTTGGTGTCCTTTTGTCCGGCGATAAGACAGTTTGCGTGAAAGTCTTGGAAAAGCCGGAAGAATCAGGGAACCAATAACCAGGAAAAGACCAGAAATTCCGATACCTGCAAGTAGGAAGTGATTTTTACTGTTTGGAACAAAAATCAGTGTTACAAATAGGATAGAAACAATCATACATAAAGTTTTAGGTGTTTTTCTTTTAGATTTCATGTGCGTTTTCTCCTTTCAGAAAAAAAGGAACTGCAAAAGGTCAGTATTACTGACCAGATGCAATTCCTCTTGACTTTCAGTTCATTGATTTGTTTTTACGGGAATGGAAGCTGCTGTGGTGGCATGCTTTCTGGAATATTGGTAAATCCATCTCCAGAATAATTGCCTGCGACTGGTGCTACATTTGCAGGATTTCCCTGTGGCATCGAATAACCAGCCTGTGTTTGTGGCATTTGCTGTCCCGTTGCATTCTGCATGGTTTGGTTAGCGGGCATTGCCCCGTTCATTCCCATGGCAGGTCCACCAGGATATGCAGAACCCGTACCCGGTGCTGCAGGTGGTGGAGTAGTTCCGGCGGCAGGATTTGCAGTGCCTGCCATTGCATTTCCATCAGTGCGGTTCGCTGGTAAGAACTGCCAGTCTTTTACCGTAATATGAGCGTCTAAACCCGGCTGACCGGCACGTTCCCCTTTCTGATAAAGAAATGGGCGTAGTTCCAATTCGCCGTATACCAGTAAGCAGGTTCCTTTTTTGACACCTGCTTTCCCAAGACGGTCAGCAAGAAACTTGTTGCAGTAGCACTGATAGAAAACGGCTTCATCGTTTCCGTCGGCGCCTCTCTGGTTGGTTGCAAGTCCAAGGTTTATATATTCTGTACCTGTGGTTCTCCCTTGCTGTATAACCGGATCGGCAGTTACCCTTCCTGTTACTAAGATGATTGATGACATAAAAATCTCCTTTCTGCCTCTATGGGCGTTAAAATAATAAAATAGG